>CAIWSB010000038.1 GCA_903915225.1 uncultured Candidatus Woesearchaeota archaeon | reverse complement strand
ACAAAATTTCCAGAAATCAAACTTGTAAATCTTCTATCCCTAAAGGGATTACACCCGATGGGCTCTGGGATGCTATTAAAGAGGACTGCTCAGTTGGCCCGCAGGTCGTAATCACTAGAAGGGGTCTGGACAAAATTAGGCAGTATCTTGGGGATAAAAGTCTGAACAGGGTTGTAGGCAAAGCGGGGCTTTTCTGGACAAGCTACAAAAACCCAGTGTTTATCTCAGATAATTGGATAGTGGGTTTAAATGAGCCTGGGGAAAAGCCAATGTTGGTATATAAGGCAGATATAATCAATTGGTATGTGTTTTTACATTATCATGCTACCGAAAGTGCTTCTACCAACCCCAACTCTTCAGGTGGCACTTCATCCCAACTAGTCCCTAAAGCAAGCTATCTAAGAATCCACACCCACTCGGGAGTTAAAGAGATTTATGGAATTCGTAACGAGAAAACTCCCCTTTTCTTGCCTTAAATTAGATTAATATAAACCTGCCGGATTATCTTTTTAAGTTTTGCTGCATTAACTTAATTGTCATGATTAAAACCCCGGACTACATCGGATACTGGTTTCCAACGTTGACCACACCGACTCCGTGCGTGCTGTATGTCGATAAGAAAAATGGGGAGAATGTCAGCGGGACCTTCTCTGATTCATTTGGAGACACACCCTTCTCAGGGAGAATTGGATTAGAGGAGCTTGTTTTAAGGAGGGAATTCGGGAAGCAAAACAATGGCCACAGCCTAGAGTCAGTGGAATTCTCAACCAGGGATAAAGGTTTAATAAACAGCTTAAAGATACTGCCAATAATCCTTTTTCCAATCCCATATCTGATTTACCGCATCGTCAAACACAAAGAGGAGGGGGCTTACAGCGGTGGGTGCAGGATAAAAGCCATCAGCGGCAGGGTGAAAAGAGGGATGTTCGAATTCCATATCAACCCGGCCATTTCCAATCCCCATATAGAAGGGAGGCCAGAGCCGCATCTTCAGTCGGGCGAGGACGTGGTTTTGCGCTGGAATGGCTCTTTTAAGGGCAAGTGGAATCAGAAGTGGGTGACCAACAAGGGTGTTCATGTCCATCACAAAAAACAGGTGTATTTCGTGCCATACGAGATGATTCGTGGGAAATTGCATAAGCACTATGACCAGCACTTCTCAGATTCAACCATTTATTGCGCGAATGGCCGGGCCCTCATAACAGTGGGAGGCTCTACATTAAGTAGCACTGCCAATTCCGCAGCATTAAATTATCTTCCTCACATTGTTGATAAGGCTGTAGGTGATATCACCCTAACCAGAAAACACCAATCTTGCCGCCCTTCAGGGATTTCCCCAGAGGGGCTGTGGGAAGTGATAAAACAGGATTGCTTCTATGGCAATCCACTTGCAGTCAAGAGAAAGGCGCGCAGGAAGATATGCCAGTATCTTGGAGACCAGAACCTCATAAGGTTCGTGGGTCGCGCAGGACCATTTTGGACATATTATAATGCCCCTTACTTTGCCTCAGACAATTGGATTGTTGGGATAGCTGAAGCCCAAAAACCCATGCTTGTGTTCAAGAAGGACATTGTCAACTGGCATCTTTTGCTTCATTACCACGTTGAGGAGCACACAAGCACAACATCTAATTCACGCGGTGACTCGTCAAGCCATACAACTTATTCATCCAAGCTTGTCCCGGCAAAAAGTTTCCTGAGGATAATCACACCGGAGGGGCCGAAGGAGATTTACGGCATACGCAATGAGAACATTGCGCTTTGGTTACCGTAAATACGCAGTCAGGAGAAAGAGTTTTAAATTCCCAATTTCTTTGTCCAATCAATGGGGCTTAGGAATACTTTTGGCGCAATAGCTGTAGCTGCTTCATTAGCAGTCGCTCCTGTAACTTCAGCACAGGCAGGAGTCAATCTGGTGCAGATATGCCAGCAGAGCACAATAACAACTGAACAGAAGCAGGTCAGAACGCAGGATGGCCTGGATATTTATTATTGGGTTACCAGAGTGCCAGGAGCCGAGAAATTTTGCGTACTTCACCCGGGTCTTTTCGTCAACCATACTGCCCTTGGCCGCCTTGAAGAGGAATTGAACAAAAGGGGTTATTCCACAATTGCCATTGACCGCCGTGGCACAGGTTTGTCCAGCAAGCCAAGTGAACCAGAATATTACCACATCAATGATTATTCAAGAGATCTTGAGTTGATTCTAAATACTGAAGGAATAGAAAAGCCCATACTTATTGGGCACTGCCAGGGATTCATGGTTATCGCTGACTACGTTGCCAGAACAGGGAATGCAGAAATGCTTGTGGGTATTGGCGTGTCCCAAAACTACAAAAAAACAATAAGTCCATGGATAGTTGATATTTTTACAGGGTTTAACAAAATGACATCCATTTTGGGCACAGGGATTGCCACTCTCTACCATGAGATTAGCGGTAAACCCTGGGAGTACGAAGATTATACTGTGTTTGATGGAAAAAGCGACATTGAACTCTGGTTTGAACTAAAAGATCAGCCCTACAACCAGATGCTGGCTGATTTTGTCTGCACAGGCAACTCCCATTGGGACATTACTCAACAGCTCCATATGGTTGATGAAGAGGTTGTCCTAATCACAGGGGAATACGATGAGTTTGTGAGCCCTCAAAACAGCAGAAAGGTATGTAACTTGGTCAGCGGCCAGTGCTACTTTGAGGAAATTGACAATGAGGGCCACGGCCTCCCAATCACAGACCCAATGAAAGTGATGGAAGTTCTTGAGAAATATCTTTGAAATCACAGCTT
>CAIWSB010000037.1 GCA_903915225.1 uncultured Candidatus Woesearchaeota archaeon | reverse complement strand
TGTCAAGAGGCGTGTGGTGGTCAATCCAAACAACCTTCACCTTGCATTTGTCAATAAACTCCTGGTCCACCATTGCGAGGTCAAGCACAAAAACCTTGTCAGGCCCGTATTCCTCAACCTTCCTTACATATTCCTCGGTTATGTGAGGTGTGGATTTGACCATAATACCCTTGCCGCGTTGAAGATATCTATAGCACAGCAGAAAGCTTGAAAGCCCGTCTGGATCGTCATCAAACAGGAAAAGGGGCTTAATGGATGAATCCAATTCCGCCTTCAGAAGGGCATAATTTTTCTCAAAGTCAATCATTGGCAAAGCATATCAAGAGCTGGTTAAAATAGTTTACCTATTTAACTGAGTACACTTCCGGATCTGTCAGCATGCCCAGGAGTGGGCTTTCTTTTAGATTAAATTGTTTAATAATTGCTTCCCTAGAAGGAGAATTTAGATGGGAAATCAACTCTGGAACTGTTTCAAAATCAATTTTACCAGCAAGCCTTGCTCCCTTCAATTGGTTCTCAAGCACTTCAAACCTAGCGTCATATTCAAACCGCTGATAGACAAAAAGTCCATTAGCGACTGATAGCGGCTCATCGGCATACTGGTTGAGTGCGCGAACAAAGCAAAAGAAATTCCTATTTTTAGGGTTGGGGTCATTTGCGCGGTAAGGCTTTAGCTCGGCAACAATTCTCTCAACAATAGCATTAAACCCCAACTCTCCGTTGTGGACTGCATTATAATTTTTCGTAATCGCAATCTGGCTGCGGGCGTACGGGAATGAAAACCTAACCAGTTCCTCAGCACTCTCCCTGTCAAGCATAAATTTTGAGCGCATTTTCTCCATAAAATCCTGGTAGCTCTCCGACGCCTCAATCAACCGGCCCACTTTCTCATAGGAAATATCCAGGTAACTATCCCTCCCTGTGCCAAATACAGAAAAAACTCGGTTCTCCTGAGCAATGTCAATCTTACCTTCAATTGTTTTTTGAGGGTTTTTTTTGTTCCCACTGAAAAAGCATTTTACCAGAATTGACTCTGGAACGTTCCACCTCTTACTCATTTGTTTAAAGTAAAGGAGCTCTCCCGAGCAGAAATCACTCACCACCTTGCTCAGGAGGGAGGAATAGAGGGAGGAATAAAGAGTGGATGGCATGCCCTCTGCCTCAAACTGAGCAAGGATACTTTTCAAACGCCATTTGGGGAAATCAAGCGAAGTGCTATCCTTTCCTATCTCAACATTGGTCAGAGTTGTATCATCAAACATCCCAAAAACTATCTCTCTCAAGATTTCATATCTGAATGGGAGATGGTTTTGCAGTGATTTTAAAGTTGGGAGCTCATCGCCGCGGAGGAACTCAAGCACTTTTGCCTCTATCACTTGGCTATTGAGCGAGTATTTCACCCCTTTCTTCATGGGAGTTCTATCAACAAGCCCTTTTTCAACAAGCTCGTTAATGCCTTCCCAGGTATGGCTCTGATCCATGCCTAGCAGCCGGGCCATGTCACAATTCTGCCGAGGTTGTCCTCTAATAGTGCCGTAGAGGCTTGAATACAGCATAATTGTTGGGTCTTCACTCATTTGGGTGTGAATCCCCACTTTTGAAAAGGTGTTAATCATGGCACTTATAACAGATACCTCACGCCCCATAAGATGCGCTTTTTCTTTCTTGTCCACACTATCGTCACTAAGAATATCAAAATTCTCTGGCTTCAATGCAGTTGATAGGAAGCTCCGCTCGTCCTCACTTAGACCGTAATAACCTGCCAGGGCATCGGCAAGTTCCAGGAAGAGCCTTTTTCCTGAAAATCTGTTTTTGTACTCTGATGCGGGCAGCTCTTCGTTTGGGAAAGCAATCTTCAATATCTTTTCTTTCAAATCATCGAGAGATGCTTGTCGGTAAAGTAAGCCAACTGACTCTAACGAAGAGGCAAGCCTCAAAGCCTGGGGCCTTGCAACTCCGATGGATTCAGGGTTAAACTGTTCTGAATAGAATTTAGCCCAGCGCTTGGGGTTTAATGCAGAGAGGAGATCATTGGTCTTAGAATTTGAAAGATTAAAACGCTCAGCTATTTTCCTGGCAACCTCCTTTCGGTTTTTTATGCTGGTAAAATACTGCTCGAGGTTTTCCAGATTCCAATTCTCTTTTTTGAGATAAGTAACCATAACCCTTTTTGCGTCATCGTAGCTGATTTTCTGCCTGTCAACCACCTCATCCCGGTTCAGCTCAGAAACAAGGGCAGCTGCATAGCTCTCTTTGATGCCAATTTCATGTGCAATCTCCTTTGCGGGTTTACCTGAAAGAAGCGCATCGAGGTTTTCAGCAGCGAGCGCAAACAGCAGCCTGTATCTACCTCCTTCTGAACCCCCTGCCAAGGCAGTTGCAGCACGGTCTATGTTTGGGTGATTGTCTGAAAAAAGGCGAGGGTAGTTCTCAACCTTAAGCTCAAATCCTCTGTACCTCGCATGGTCAACATGTTTCAAAATGGAGTATAATACCCTTAGCCTCGCAGCGTCCTGAGTCCTCACTGTTGGCAGAATCTGCGAAAATAATCTTTCAAAATTGTCTTCAGTTGCTTCAATGCCTGAATGCAAAGCCTCAGGCACAATCTGAATGAAATCCTCAAGAAGTATTTTTTTTGCTGCAGCTTCAATTGGTACGCCTACCTGAATCTCCGGCATACACTCTACCTTCTGCAGTTGGTTTTCTTCCATTTAACAGAAACCTACAAATCAATTTATTCCTCTTTTTTGACTCTAAGGATTTTCCGAGGATATGCCTGCTGCTCATTTAAAAAGCTTACGGTAGTCCACCGAGAGAGGCCATGTTTGAAGGGGGTAACTGCAAAAACAGGCCATTTCCCATCCATTTTTTGCTTTATTGGTTGTCAGCCAAGTTCAAGCGCTAAACTGTAGCTCTTTTGCCAATTCACATTTTATGCGCTTAGAAAAATTTAAAAGAAGACTTGGGTTTGCGTTGAATTCTATGAACCATCTCACCAACGTGCTTTTCAAGAGGCCTGATTTCTCTGCCCTTAGAAAAGCCGGGTTCACCATGACAGATATGCACTTTCATTGCCTTTATTCTGACACGTATACAAGGGTAGACAAGATTGTAAGGAGGGCGGCTTTTCTCGGGATTAACCTTGCGCTCACAGACCATAACTGCATCAACGGCGTAACTGAGGCATACAATAACCGCCTGAAGGTCAACATCATTCCCGGAATTGAGGTGAGCTGCATTGAGGGCCACCACATTCTTATTTACTTTTCTACCTACGACGAGCTTTACGATTTCTACCACAAGCATATCAATGGAAGGCAGGGCCGCAATCCCTATTCCAATACCAACATTAAGACAATTGAACTTCTTGGGGCGTGCAACAGGTACAGCTGCCTCACAGCTGCAGCCCATCCCTTTGCACCAGGTTATTACGGAATTGAGAAGAACGTTAATCGCGGTTTCATCAGCCATGAACTTTTCAATAGGCTTGATGCAATTGAGGTCATCAGCGGGGGCAACCTAAGGCACTTCAACATCAAGGCACTCGGGCTTGTGGAGTCAGAAGGGAAATCTTTTGTGGGAGGCTCAGATGGGCATTCACTCCATCAGCTGGGGGATGTTGTTATTTGCACAAAAGCCATCACCACACTAGGAATTCTAAGTGAGATTCGCGCCCGCAGAAATCTTGTGATTGGAAAGGAAAGTATTCTTCCGCTTAAGCTACTTTCCATGTCCAAGATAGCCTCGAAGCATTTCAGGTACCTTGAACCAACGATTGAGTCCAAGTACAGCAACCTTTATAAAAAGAGTTTGAAATACTACGAGGGAAGGTTGAGAGAGAAGCTCCCGTAGTCTAGCTTGGATAGAACATAACCCTGCGGAGGTTAGAACCCGGGTCCGAATCTGCCATTTGGAGATCCCAATGCAGCGTATTTCCCGGCGGGGGCGCTCACTATGCTTGAAAACGTAAGAATACTTGGCACTTCGCACATTGCTGCGCAGAGCCTGAAGGAAGTAAGAAGCTCTATTGTAAATGACAAGCCAGATATCCTTGCTCTGGAACTGGATCGTGGAAGGCTTGTTGGATTAATGAGCGAAGATACTGAGCGCAAACGAGTGCCAATAAGGCAAATCGGGCTCAAGGGATATCTTTTCTACGTGATGGGCTCATGGCTCCAAAAAAAGCTCGGGCGCATGGTTGGAGTTATGCCGGGGGCTGAGATGAAGCTCGCAATCACGCTGGCAAAGAAGCACTCAATCAAGATTGCTCTCATTGACAGGGATATACGAATAACGCTCAAGCGGTTCTCGCAAAGCATGGGCTGGAGGGAACGCTTCAATTTTGTTGCAGATATGGTCAAAGGGCTGGTTTTCAAAAAGAAGATGGAAGAGGAAATGGGGCTCAAGGAACTGGACCTAACCAAGGTGCCTGATGAGGAGCTTATTGAAAAGCTCATCCAGAGGGTTAAGGAGCGCTACCCAGGCATGTATTCTTCCTTGATTGAGGAAAGGAACATAATCATGGCCAATAACATTATCCGGCTCTCTTTGGCAGAGCCTGATAAAAGAATTCTTGTGATTGTTGGCGCAGGCCACAGGCGTGCGCTAGAAGAGGAACTCAGCCGCGCGTCAAGCACTGGCTTTGCTATTGCTGGGTGAAAAGATATATAAAGAATGGACGATTTTTAGTGAATCACAGCGGGGTAGGGCAGCCTGGAGTGCCCGTCGGGCTCATAACCCGGAGGTCGGAGGTTCAAATCCTCTCCCCGCTATTCTTTCTCTAGGATATATTTCCTTTGGCATACCAATAGTACGTTAAAGTACGGTGCGAAACCGAAATGTTTAAATACTGCTCCACTGTTCCAGCGAAATGGAATTTTCTGACAAGAAACAAAAATGTAAGGGAATTCTATTTCTCTACGTTCTAACATCTCTTAACAGAAAACCCCAGTCTGGCTACGATTTACTGAATAATATTAAAGAGAAAACAGGAGGGAAATGGCGGTCAGGGCGCGCTCTCCCCCCGACAGCAGGTTCACGCCGCGCATCTTCTTTCCCGCGGGCCGCACGTTGATGGCGATGGCCGCTTCGAGCGGGTCAACGTTTTCCTCGAGCG
>CAIWSB010000036.1 GCA_903915225.1 uncultured Candidatus Woesearchaeota archaeon | reverse complement strand
TAAAACAAGAAATGGATTTATTCAATTTAGCCAATATAACTTTAGGGCACTACAAAAATCAAATAACTTTTTCTTGTATATTGTGATAGATATAAAAACAAATCCAATACTTATAATTTTAGATAAAAATGAAGTAATAAGAAGAGCGAAGATGTTTTGGCACTGGGAGATACCTTTAAAAAAAATTGATATTGATAAAGGTATATCTTGCAATCGCCCTTAACGCAACACCTAGAAAATGATTATCTACGAAGAAAATTAGACTTTTCGGACAGATTGGCTACTTATCGGACAGGAGACACTTATCGGACAAAGCCGGTTTCCTCGAAACCTTTATATAAAGAAACCACGTAAGATGGCATGGGGGACATGGAGCCGAAGATTGTATTTCTTGGAACAGGAGGGGATGCTTTAGTAGTGAGCAAGCAGCTCAGAGCATCTGGAGGTATTTTAGTATCTCTCCCGGACCTGCAGATTCATATTGACCCAGGCCCAAGCTCCTTAACAGAGCTCCGCCGCAACAGATTCAATGTGCGCGAAACATCCTGTATCTTGGTGAGCCACCAGCATATCAATCATTCAAATGATACCAATGCCATAATTCAAGGGATTACATTGGGCGGTCTGGACAAGACCGGCGTTCTGGTTACAGATGAGGCTGCCACTAGCATTGTGAGCGACTATCACAAGGGCTGCCTTGAGCGTGTAATCCTGCTACAGCCAGAGCAGCGCGTTGGCATTGGCGACGTAGAAGTTGTTGCATTGCCAACTTTCCATTCAGTGCCAGGCATCGGATTCAAGATAATAACAGAGACATTCTCAGTTGTATACAGCGCAGACACGGGCTACAATGAAAAACTCTGCGCAGCATATGCAGATTCAGATATACTAATTTTAAATGTGGTTGCACCTTTTGGTTTGGGCTCTGAGTACAACCTCAGCTCAGATGATGCAGTGAAAATACTCTCCAAGGTCAAACCCAAGCTGGCAATAATCACCCACTTTGGGATAAAGATGATTGATGAGGACCCGATTTATCAGGCGAGGGAAATACACCACCGCACTGGAATCCCGGTCATAGCTGCAGAGGACGGCACAGTAATCAGCCCATGGGCATATGCAATCCACAAGCAGCAGAAGCGGCTTAATTCTTTTTGAAGCGTTAATTTTTTAAATGTCCTACAATTCTCACTATCCATGCCAGTCAGTATTTATTTTAAGCAGGGTAAGTTTACCTACTGGCAAGACTTCTAAGCGGGCATAAACCCCTGACGAGCCACTACGGCTAAACCTTCTGGCTTCACGGCGTGAAACCCCGCTTTGTGATACAAAATCTAACTTATCAGAACTGCATAAAAAATCAACGGAGGTAATTAACATGATAAGCAATAATCAAGGAGTAACCAGTTCAAGTGATTGTCTTAAGGAATCCAGATTGCGGTATCAATGGCTTTTTGGACCTTGATACAATATCCACACACTGCCAACTTGAACCGGGGCTCGGTGGGGATCTTGTCGAAATCCTGAGCAAAGAGCATGCAATAAGCCCTCAGAAGGTTCGGCTTAGCAACAGCTCACTCGAACTTACAAAAACCCTGCTGAGCACAATTGATGGGCCAGTTGCAATACCTGTTCCAGATTACTTTGAGTTCCCTGGGTTTTGCAGGCAACCAGTGCTTGTGCAGCGAAAGCCCGGCTTTGACATACCATATATACCTGCAAGCTGTTCTGCAGTCCTTGTCTCAAACCCCAACAATCCTACAGGCATCTTGAACAACCTGAAGGGTTTGTTGGAGCAGACCCGTAACAGGGAACAGCTACTCATTGTTGATGAGGCATACATTGAGTTTGCAGGCGAGCAGCATTCTGTTGCCAAGCTTGTGGAGGACAACCGGCACCTTGTTGTGCTGAGAACGATGTCCAAGTTCTACAGTATGTGCTCTGACAAGCTGGCCTACGCACTTGGGAGTCCGGAAATCTTGGGGAACCTGGAAGTGGCTGAGCCAAGCCAGCCTGCAATAGAGCTTGCTGCAAAACTTATCAGGGCAAAAAATAAGCTGCTTGTGAGAAAGGATGTGCTTGCTAGAAGGCACCTCACAGAATTACTGCTCGAACCCATTGCCAATATTTGTCCCAGCAGAACTAATTTCATCATGACCCGGGGCAGAGGTTTGCATCTTGCGGATTATTTTGCATCCATCGGTGTGCAGGGTGTTGATCTAGACCAAACCCCTGGAATCAGGAATAAAGGTTATGTCCGGGTGGCTGTTGGGGGTTACAACCAGATTGGAGAGTTTGCTCGGAGGTTGTCAAGATGAAAATCGTCAACGGCACCCTAGAGGACATAATGGGTAACATCGAATTAATCCGGACAATCCCAAAGAAGGCAAACATCACTGAATCAGAAATCAAGGAGCGACTAAAGGGCAGGAAGTACGGGGTAAAGCTGGCCATTGAAGATGGTCGGGTTGAGGGCATAGGTGTGTGGTATGAGGATGAAGGCAGCCTCTACCTCTGGCTTGGTGCCGTCCGAGTTCCGTGCCAAGGCCTTGGCTCAAAAATATTGGAAGATATTGGGAAAGAAAGTACTCAAGATAGATGGTACGCCAAGATTGACGAGGCGGATCCTGTGGCTTACGCACACTTGAGAAAATTTGGATTCGAGGCGTACAAGCAGGAAAACTGCGTTATTTGGATGGAGCGAATCTTCATGCCTTCCTGAATTTCCGCCACATAAATATGCCAAAAAGCCCAATGCATATAGTTGCCAGAACAAACCATATCCCGTTGCTGAAGCCCGGGCCAGCTCCCTTATCCTGTATGTTGCAGGCACTGCCAGTACAGTCTTCAGCGAATTCAGCTAAAGAGGTGCTGGCAATAGTTTTTCCGTCCTTGGAAATCTCAAGCGAAACAGCCTTTGGAGAGTAAGGTATCTTGAATTCAAAAGAGCCTGAAGCAGCGGCAAACCCTTTCCTGTAGGAAGCAACTTGGTTTTTGCCTTTGTCTAATAATTTAAACACCAAAAATTTACTAAGTTCAGTCTGATTGAAATAAGGCTCCTCCTTAAGCTCAATGCTTTTAATTTCGGCCCCTGTTGCCTGGAAATCAACATCCACAGAATATACATTAAGGACAGCATATTGACCAATGAAACCCCCGCAGTCCTGCGGGCAGTTGTAGTTGTTTTCTTTTGATTCATCACACGTTCCATCACCGCAGAAAAACTTGCAATCAGGGTCATCTGAAATGCAGTCCGAGTCACACTTGCCGTCTTTTATCCCATCACAAATCCCATCACTGCTGCCGGTTGGGCAATCTTTAGGGCAGGTTTGGAAATCCTCTCCGGGTCCGCAAACCCCATTGCTGCGGCACTCAACTTTCACATCAACTGCTGGAATTACTTGGTTTTGGAGAGAAATTGCTTGGAAGTGTATCCTGCCAAGAGCATTTGGAATAAAGCTTCGCTCCAGGTACGCCTCCACACCGGGGATATTCTGTTTGATGAAAAATACCTCAAGGCCAGCCATATCTTCTTTGTAAACAGCCTCTTTGGGGTTTACCACATCAACCAGCCACGGAACTCGTTCCTCTATGCTTGTTGAGTTGTGGCCGGAAATAACTATTGTCTCCCTGAACTCTTCCCCAAGATAAACTGTTGCTGGGATTTCCCTTGTGAATTGGACTGAAGCATATGCGACTGATGCACCCAGCATTAGGAGAACAATCATGATAATCTGCATTGGCTTCATTTTTTCACCCAATTGCCTCTATCAGCATTGAACTCTCCGGGCAGGTAACATACCCTTTGTCATTTGAGCATTGTACCTGTGAACCAGCGAGTCCGGAGATAACAACATGGCTGCTAAAAGTTAGACCCAAATTGTTGCCCGTGGTATCAACATAGTGGTACTTCGCATCTCCTGGCAGCCGTACAAAATTAAAGGAATGGACCGCCGAGGATACAGTCATTACATCACTTGAACTGTAGCCCGCACGCCTCAGCAACGTAGTTACAGCGACAGAGTAATCCATGCAGGTCCCGGTCTTTAATATATTAAGGGATGCGTGGGCTGGAACTGCAACAAGGTTGCAACTGTTCTGGCTCATGTCAGTGTCAGATTCCCAGATAATATCAAAGCCGCTCCTGCAGGGCAATGCTCTGGCGTACTCGTTAAATGTGTTGAAGTCATGGGAATTACATTGGTACGCGTATTCTGGCTCAACTTGTGAAACCAAATACCCTAAGCAGTTGACCTCTGGATGGAAATAACCCTCCATGTATTTTGCATATTCCCCTATTCCCTTGACTATGTAAATCCCCACGCATCTCTTGAGGTTTTGCACAGAATCAGAAAGGGTGGAATACTCCCTCGCAACCTCACATAGTGAAGACTGTTCATTTCCATTGCAGCAATTGCGTGCTTGGTCTATTATCCAATCCATCTTCGAGCTGCCAGTTTCATAAAGGTTGCAGGCGGGATTAAGCCCACCATTATTTATAATTGGCCCTTCGTTTGTGGGCCACTTGGTCTTGCAGAGGTCAGATGCAACTGGTGTCGTGTGCGTGATTGTTGTTGAAGTTGTGGATGAGCGGTAAATTGTTGAAGTTGAGCGATATGCTGTAGTTGTGGAAAAGGTTGTAGTGCTATGCTTTACTTGATTGCCATTGCACTTTGCATATGCATTTTCAAGGTCAGTGTCTGCCCCAAATAAACCCTTGAACCCAGTGTAATAGTTGTTGTAAATTGAGTTGCATGTCTGGCCAAGATCAAAAGATCTGGTAAGCCCTACGCTCTCAAACAGGCACAGCAACTGGAGCTTCTTGCCACTCTTATACAGGTCTGCATAATCATTCTTGTTTGAAGGGATTTTTTCAAATTTCTCCTGCATAAGCTCAGCTGCAATGCCAAATGCCCTTGTTAGGTCGCCACGTGAGTAGTGCCCCCAGGCAACCTCCAGGATTTTCTTGTAGGTTTGCCATTCAGTAGTTCCTTCTTGGAATTGCTGAGGCAGCTGGCCAGATAAAACTGATGTGGTGGTTGTATGTATTGTTGTTGATTTCAACCCAGGTTGATTGGGTGGAATTGTTGTTGTCGTTGTTATGGCGCAAACCCTCATCGCATCTTCCAATTGCTGACTGAACTGGTAATCCGATTCGTACTCAGAATAGAAGTTCCGCGCAGTCACACAATCACCTATGCCTGCGCTGCATTTTATCAGAAGTTCAAGCAAGCCCTTAGCAGAATCTCCATCTATTGCTTTTGAGGATTGGTAGTTGTCCTCCAGCCCGCTCAGGCAGCTGGGATAATCCTTTGCTTGATAGTTGGCTTGCTTGGTTTCCAAAATCTTCATTAATGGGTCCTTAAGCCTTGGGTTTGGCCCGGACTTGCCCTGTTGGCACATTGTAACTGTAATTTCAACTGCATCATCTGGCCCGTAGTTTGCTGCCTGCCAAATGCCCGCAATCCTGTTAACCTCCTCGCATGAATTAAGCTCCTTGTTGCTCAAGATTAATAGTCTAAGCGATCCCTTCGCAACTTGCTCATAAACCTGTTTTGAATCCTCAAAAAGGAGCCATCCTAGTTCGATTACCCTTGAATCTTCTCTAAGGAAATGGAATATTTCTGCCTCACGGTACCTGGCCAGCAGCAGTCTGTTTCCTAAGCAGGATTTTTGAGCCTCCTGGAAATCAGCCAGGGCTTCCCTATAATGCCCCATTGAATACTTAGTCCTGGCTGTTTGCATAAACCCTTCGCAACCATTGGGTGATGTGGCAGCAGGTGCAGCCTTGCCTTTGATAGTATCTATTAGGCTTAGCAATGCCTCTGACTCCTTGCCCTTGTTGATCAAATCCCTAAGTTTGGTATTTAGAAAATCTGCAGATTTAAAGCTGCAGTCCTGGGTGCCAACTGTCAAATCCCCGCCCTGCCGGAAGAACACAACCACCTTGCAGCCAGGCTTGTCCAAAGTGGCATATCCTGTGAGCTTTGTGCTTGAGCCCTCATCCATATTAATTATATTGACAGTTTTCCTGTTGGAGTCGGTGCACGAGGGCAAAGGATAGCCTTCAGTGCCACCCTTTAATCTGGTGAGCCCGCTGTACTTCTCCCAAAGTATGTTTGTCAATGTTGAATCCTTGAATGCGCTAACAGAATATTGCGGGTCATTGTAAAGCAGGTTTAGGCGCGAATAAACCGGATTATTTGGGTCTTTGGGCGCCAGGTCATATACATAGCCATCTCTATCCCTGAAACGCCACATGTCCCCATCCAAATACACCTCTCCCAGTAAGGCATTGGTGGCAATACTCACCTCATAGTAACCCTCGCGCTGTTCTCCCAGCCACTCAAAATTCACCTCAATGCGTTCAAATGTCTCTGGGAATGCCATGCAGGCATGTTCCTCCCATATCGCCCGCCAGTCTCTCTCATCAGAGGAGCGCGCCGGCCAGCAGGGCTCAAAACCAGTGGCTTTGAAATAGTTGTCACACTTGTCCTCCATGCATTGGACATCCATGAAGCCCTTTATGGTTCCTTTTTCTCCCCCAGCATTGACCGCTCGCTGGCTGGAGCTATCATCTGGCAGAGCTTCTGTGTTTTCAAATTGGAATCCAGCCTTTACCTGCCCAAGGTTGCTCTCTTTGCTCAGTGTTACAATGTATATGCTCATCCCATATAGGGGTGAGAGCTGGGTTTCCAAGCCACTTGCATCGGGCAGAAGATTAGCATAGTCATACACATGCCTATCCTGGGAAAATTCCCTTAGAAATTGTGGCGCATTATCAGCTGCAAAAACCATTGGCACTAAAAGTAGCAATACTAGCGGCGATCCAAAGCTCCACACTACTTTTTTCATTGTGATAAAACCAAACAACAAACTGTTTCTGAGCCAAGTGTTGCGTAATCTATCCCATGAACAACCTCTGAGCTAACTGCCCCGCAGCTTGCCCCAAGGACAACCCCCTTGCAACTATCACTAGATACACACTTGCCACCCCTAACCTCGCAATCATTCACCTGATGCTGGAAATCCCCGCTGTTTTTGGAAAAAATCAGGATGAGGACAACCAGCACTATGACGCAGAGTGAGGCAATTACAATCACATCTAGCGTTAACCCTTGGGCTTTGCGGTGCATAGCCCGAATTGTGATTAAGAAGTATATAAATTTATTCGCCCAGAACCTGCACGATGACCTCACGCTCGCGGTCGCAGCCATCTAGATCCACAAAAAATATTGACTGCCACTTCCCCATATCCAACTCCCTGTTGATAACTGGTACGCATTCTGATGCCCCCATCAGCAGCGCGCGAAGGTGAGAATGTGCGTTTATACGCTCGTTTGGTGGGCACTCCCGCTTATCCAGCTGATCATGCCTGTAGCCATTATCCCTTGGAGCAAGCCTATTCAGGAAATCCTTTATGTCCTGCATCAGCAGCGGCTCATTCTCGTTAACCCTGATTGCCGATGTGGTGTGCTTGGTGAACACAGTCACAAGACCGTTTATGATGTTGCTCTCCTTAACTATCTGGCGAACCTGCTCAGTAATGTCAATGAGCTCTGTGTCCTTCTTCACCTTGACTTTGAGTTTCTTTGTGACAAGTTTCATATTAACAGTGTAATTAGATAGCCAAGGAATGCCCCCATGGATATGAATGGCATGGCCGGATAGTATTTTTGTTTTTTAGCCACTATGAAAAGCCCCATAAGGGCAGCTGCTGCAAACAGAGTAATAATAAATGCGGAAAGGAAGCTTCCTGTCAGCTTAAGCACAACCCCGCTAAATAGCAAGGGAAATGCAATATCCCCTCCGCCCAGGATTGCCTGCTGCGAGCCTCCACTTACTCTTTTCCCACCAGTTGATGCTCCGGATACTCGCTTATACGGAACAAGAAGCCCTGCAAATAATTTGGCAGATGACTGGAATTTTGCAAGTGAGACCATGTGTTTTGTCTTATAAACCGCCCAGAAGTCATAGATAGATATAACCACTAAAAGGATAACAACCGAAGTTAGGTTTAGTATTGGTACCAGCAATGCTGCGATGCCACCATACATAAGCACCTCGACCAGGTTGTAGACAAGGAAATTCGGCCTGTAGCTCTTCCATAGGGTTAAAGCCAAGGCCACAACCAATGTAATCACTTTTACTGAGGTTGCTGGCAGAAGCCCTTTTGAAATATAATTTGTAAGCATATCCACATACGGGAAAATCCCAATCAAGAGGCATATCAGCACGCTGGCCATGAACCAGAACCGCCAAATCCTGACCCTGTTAAACCAGACGATTATAAGTGCCAATACAGTGCCGATTAGCACTGCAAATAGTATGTAAAAAAATGAGAATGATTCCTGAACCTCTGGGGGCTCAATAATGTACTTCTCCTGGTAGATTTTAGTAACCCCTGTCTCTGATGTGGCTCTAATATCTACGTACTTGCTCACAGTGACCAGTCCCACCAGCTGGGCGCACAAGAACAGCAGCACCAGTGCCAGTGTGGCAGTGAGTGTATGTTTCATCAGGTGAAAGAATCACGCCTTGTTTTTTAAATTTTGTCTAAAAAGAAAACCTTTTTAAGCTCCAGACGGAATAAGCAAGGGTATGATTGAAATTTACACCCTAGGCGGATACAATGAGGTTGGCAAGAACATGACCCTGGTTAGGGTGGATGGCGAGTCTGTGATAATGGATATGGGCCTCCACCTCGAGAGCTACATCAACTTCACTGAGAGCCGTGAGGATATCACCCAGACCAACACCAAAACCCTCATAAAACGCAACATTGTGCCTGATTTCTCTAAAATATCCCAATTCACTGGCGAGGTTAAGGCAATTATCCCAACCCACGCCCACCTCGACCACCTCGGTGCTGTTCCTTTTCTGGCAAAGAACTTTGACGCCCCGGTCGTGTGCACCCCGTTCACTGTTGAGGTGCTCAAGACCCTGATAAACGATGATGAGATTGAATTCAAGAACCCCATAAAGACGCTCAACATCAACTCCAATTTGAAGCTCACCCCCAACCTCTCAATTGAGTTCATAAACTCAACCCACTCAACTCCACAAACAGTGATGGTTGCGCTCCACACAAAATATGGGGTGATCCTCTATGCAAACGACTTCAAGTTCGACAAGTTCCCCACCTTTGGCATCAAGACAAACACAGATGCGCTGAGGGAATTCGGGAAGAGGCACAACGTGCTCTGCCTTATAGTGGACTCAACATATGCCAATGCCGAGCGCAAGACGCCGAGCGAGTCTGTCGCCAGGGAGATGCTCATGGATGTCATGCTGGGCACAGACACCAAGGGGAAGTGCATTATTGCCACGACGTTTTCATCGCACATTGCACGGCTAAAGTCCATTGTTGAGTTTGGGAAGAAGATGAACCGCAAAATCGTGTTCATGGGGCGCTCTCTGAGCAAGTACGTCCGTGCAGCTGAAAACATCAATCTCATAAATTTCTCAAAGGATGTCACAATAATGCGCTACAGCAACCAGATAAAGAGGGAGCTCAAGAGGATTGAGAAGGACAAGGACAAATACCTCCTGGTTGTAACTGGGCACCAGGGTGAGCCGGGCTCGACCCTCTCAAAAATTGCCTCGGGCGAATACCCTTTCAGGCTGTCACCAGAGGATTTCATAATATTCTCCTGCACTACAATTCCCACGGCGATAAACCAGGAGAACCGAGCTATTCTTGAGGAAAAGCTCCACAGGCACAAGGTGAGGATTTTCAAGGATATCCACGTCTCCGGGCATGCCTCTAGGGAGGATTTGCGCGATTTGATTAACCTTGTCGAGCCAAATCATATAATTCCCGCACATGGGGATATTAAGATGCGCTCGGGGCTCTTCCAGCTGGCCGACGAGATGGGCTACGAAACAGAACGGTTCGTGCACCTGGTCAGCAATGGTGGTCGGGTCGTTCTGAGGTAGATTACCCTTCCCTGAGAGGATGGATTCTAGTTAAGAAAAACATTTAAATAGATGGGGCTTTAGTAATCTTAGAAAAGTTTGGGGGGGAGAATATGAAACTCACTGTTGGCGAACCAGGGCTATTAAGGGATAGCATTTCAATTATTTCTGACTTGGTAAACGAGGGCAGATTTGAAATCAATAAAGACGGCATAGAGCTCATTGCCATGGACCCGGCAAATGTGGGCATGGTTATATTCAAGCTTCTGAGCTCCTGCTTTGTTGAGTATAAGGTCACTGCACCTGTCAAACTGGCAATCAATCTCAATAATTTTAAGCAAATCCTCAAGAGGGCCAAGCCAAATGATCTGCTCACGCTCGAGACAGAGGAAGGAAACCTCCTGAAAGTTACCCTAAAAGGGACAGACACAAGGACATTCTCGCTACCAATTATAGATATGGAGGACAGCGAGCAAAAGGCTCCAACCCTGAAATTCCCAGTCACCATTAAAACAGACTCTGCCAGGATTGCTGGAGCTATAGAGGATGTGGACATTGTTGCGGATTCCGTGCTTTTCGAGGCTGACGCCGACTCATTTTTGCTCTCTGCCAAAGGAGACTTGACCCGGGCAACAATTGAGATTAAGCCGGATAAGGTCACAACTATACATGCTGACGAGAAGCGAAAGTACAGGGCCAAGTATTCTATTGAGTACTTGAAGAAAATGATTGCAGGGGGTAAGCTCGCAGACAGCGTCACAATCCAGTTTGACAATGACTACCCGCTGAAGATGGAATACAAAGCTGTTGACAAGCTCCAGATTGCATTCATACTCGCCCCAAGAGTAGAGAACGAGTAATTAGACGTTTTCATTTGACCTAAATTCCCTTGCGGGAAGTTTTCTCTGTATAAGTGGAATAGCTTAGATTGCTAGAAAGATTTTTAAAACGGTCTAACACTGCCTAAGCAAAATGTTACAATTCAAGAATATCAGTTTTGGCGCAAGCTCCGCAGTCATAACAAGCCTTGCTATAATAGTCGGACTGGCAAAAACCTCCTCTCCACAGATGAACATCATCGCTGCATTGCTTATCATAGCCTTAGCGGACAATGTATCAGACTCTTTCGGCATCCACATACATGAAGAATCCGAATGTGACCCGGCAAAAGAAGTTACTAAGACCACACTTCAGAATTTTTTCGCCAGGTTGATAATCACAATGGTATTTATTCTGCTTATATTCGCATTGCCATTATACATTGCAACTCTCTTGTCGATTGTGTTTGGGATATTGATAATAGTATTCCTAAGCTATTTTATTGCAAAAAAGCAGAAAGTGAACCCGGTTGCATCTATATTCCAGCATCTTATAATCACTACATGCGTAATGGTAGCAAGCTTTTTCTTGAGAGAATTGTTGTCTGACCTTGCATATAAATTTCTTTAAGTGAAAATTTCTCATCAGAAACAGTTTATGTGAAAGAGGAGAAATCCGGCCAGCCGGACTCGGCTGCCGGTTGATATTTTTTTGCTAATTACTCTCTATCCTTCCCGCCTAATAGCCCCTTGAAAATGCCACCTACGCCCTTCCTAACGCCTTCGATAACACCCTTGGCGGTCTTGTAGTCTGCTGCATCTTTTCCTTCCAGAAGAATGCCGCTATTTACTCTCCCCTGAAGGGCAGCATAATCGGTTTCAAGCTGCGCCTTTGCAGCACTTAAGTCTCTTGCAGTTTGCTCAAGACCAAGCACCTTCTGATCTGCTGTTTGAAGTGCTGAAGTCAGATTGGTTATTTGTTCAGTATAAGCCCGCTCTTTGTCAGCATATTCGCCAGTTCTCCTTTCCAAGTCTCTTGTGAGGGTATCTATCGCTTCAATTCCTTTAGCAACGTCAATGCCGAGGTTCTCCATCTGTGATGTGGCTGTGCCTAGGTCTGTCAGAGCTGTTTGGTACTTTGTCTTTGTTTGTTCAAGCTCAGCTGTTAGCCCATCAACATTTGTTTTCAACTCGGCAGACTGGGTGCTTGCTTCAGCTTGGTAATCCCTAAGCAAGGCCTGGGCCTGTTCTCTTTTTGCTGTCCCCTTCCATCCAAGGTGCTTGAGCGCACGCGCCCACCTTGGAGCCTGATTTGATGCCAGATACTCGGTAACTCTATCTTGTAAATCTCCCATTTTAATACCTCCCCATAGATTATTGTTATATGGAGAAGTTGCAGTTTATTTATAAAGCTTTTGAATTGTAACTATTATAAAATAGTAAATTTATCGGTTATGGGGTGTGCATCTGATAGGGAAGTAATTGAGTTTTAGCAGTTTAGTGTTAACCATTACCTCGTAGGAATCCAGCGTTTCAGAAAATTCCTCTTTTAATTCTCTATGCCCCACACTTTTTTCCTCTAAAGTTAGAGCGGAGTATTTAAATAGTCCAAATCGAATGGAAGTTATAAATAGGTATTTATAGCCTATTAACTCCCTAAAAAGGTGAATTAATGTGAGAAATAACCGTTTGAAAATATTATTTGCGCTTTTAGTTTTAGTGGTGTTTCTTTCAAGTGCTTGCACTAAAAATGTT
>CAIWSB010000035.1 GCA_903915225.1 uncultured Candidatus Woesearchaeota archaeon | reverse complement strand
TGAACCGTGATTGAAGGTGCTCATTTGACTTTGTCAGAGCTTTTATTAGGGTATCGCGATCCATTTCAACTGGCAACTTAAGAGAATAGGTTTTCACATCTGTATTTGGTGTAGTGGTTTTCACATCCACATTTGGTGCATTGGTTTCTTCAGCCATTTTTCCCTCCACTATTTCCTGTAGTGCCTCTTGACAATTCTCTCTAGGCGGTTTACAAATCCTCTAGCAAGCTGATCCTCGGTGATATAATCTGACTTAACCGGGGCAGAGGCGTCAGCTTGAAACTCCAGTTGCGAGTATTTTGTCTCAGCCATTAGGGCACTGCGAATTGTTGTGTTTGCTTTGACGCTGGGCTCCAAAAAGCATTCTGTTCCAACATATTGGTATATTGACAAAGTAACAAAAGGGTCGCCGTTGGATAACGGGCCGATAATCACCTCACCGCTGGGCAAGGAGAATACCCATGTTGCAAGCCTCCCTAGCTTGGATTTGAAGTGCTCATTTGACTTCATTAGAACTTTAATTAGGGCTTCGCGGTCCATTTCGCTTGGCAACTTAAGAGTATAGGTTTTCCCATCCATAGAGGGCATGTGGTACCCGCCCATTTAAAAAGCTTATGATTTTTAACCACTCAAAAGAGGTTAAAAATTAGAAAGCCCTAAGCCTATTCTTGGGAATTACAATCCCGTATCAAGCACTTCTCCAAACGGCCAAGATACTTAGCTACAACTGTGTCCAGGAGTTGCTGCTGAAATTCCGACTTCGGCTCAGTTTCTAAGTTGAATTTAAGTTCTCCATACGTGTGTCCTGGGACTATTGGTTCAGAGATTAATTTTGCTTCAATCTTGTATGGTTTAACTCCTCCCCCGGATGAATACTTCGGGAGGATTTTGACCCCATCAGTGCTCACAACCCCACGTATCTCCAAGCTCGCCCAACTTATTTGGGAGTCCGCTGTGCCTACCTTATCTTCAATAATCAGCCATCCACGCGGCGTATTGCCTGATGTGATAAATGTGGAAAAAATGCTAACTAAAGAATCCAGTGAATCCCTTGCCCTGGAGAGCGCATCAACTAAATGTTGCCTGCCCATCTCCTCTGGCAGCTTGAGCGAGTAAATCTTCCGCACCATGAAAAAGAGTAAGTAAAGTAAATTTAAATAGCTAACTCGTAAAAACCTTTTTAACCTGAGCGTTATTTGCAGTGGCCATGGATAACACAGTTACCGAAGATAAACTCTCAAAATATTTCAAGGTCACTAGGAAGGCATTGAACATTCTCAAAATTGCTCCGCCGGAAGGCACTCATCTCCACAAGACTGCCAAGGATTTTCTGGACATGGCAACCAGATATTTTACCGATGCAGGGCACTTCTACGAGGAAGGCAACTGGGTGCAGGCATTTGCAGCACTGAATTACGCACACGGATGGCTGGATGCAGGCGCAAGGCTGGGATTGTTTGATGTGCAGCATAATTCAGAATTGTTTACTGTGGACTAATTTTTACGAGAATATTTTTCTAGAACAGCTTATCAATCTCCCCAAGGTATTCCTCAGGTTTCAAGGATTTTAACTTCCTCTTCACAGTAGTTGGAACCTTCAGCTTGTCAATGAATGCATGGAGCTGCTCAAGTGTAACATCCTTTCCGCGAGTCATTTCCTTCAGCATCTCATACGGCTCCGGCACATGCTTTCGTAGCTCAGTCTGGTATGCCTCTGACAAAACCTCTGGATGGGATTTCACAACCTGCAGCATCAGTGATGCATCAGGCTCAACCCGCTCCAGGCCTTTCATGCAGGAATCATATGCAAGATAGGAATGCCCAAGCGCCACCCCAAAATTCCTCTTGATTGTTGAATCTGACAAATCCCTTTGCAGTCTTGAAACAGGCAACTCCCTGCAAAAGCATTCCAAGAGCGCATTTGCCAGCTTAAGGTTGCCTTCTGCATTCTCAAAATTGATTGGGTTAACCTTGTGCGGCATTACAGAAGAGCCAACTTCGCCAGCCTTTGGCGCCTGGACAACCCAGCCATCTGAGATGTAGCGCCACATGTCCTGGCAGAAATCCAAAAGTATTGAATTAATAATATGCAGTGAATTGAACACGTGAAGATAACCCTCAGCCGGGACTGTTTGTGTCGTTACCGATACAGGCTCAAGCCTCAGCCCATTGACAAAATCAGTTGCAAACGCCACCCAATTAATTTCAGGATAGGCAAATTTCAGCGCAGAATACGTTCCAACTGCCCCGCTCAGCTTGCCGGGTATCTTCTCTTTTTGAAGTATAGCGAGTTCTCCCTCAAGCCTCTTTGCAAACACAAACAATTCCTTTCCAAAAGTTGTTGGAGAGGCAAACTGCCCATGAGTCCTGCCGAGCATCGACGCATCCTTGTATGCCTTTGCCATGTCAGAAATAATTTCAGTCAGCTCAGTTAGCTTTGGTATCATCAGAGCTGTAAGTGCACCCTTAAGCATTAGCCCCTGAGCCAGGTTGTTCACATCCTCTGTTGTGAGCCCAAAATGAACGAACTCCTTGAGCTGGCCGCTGAGCCTTGACTTCAGAAAATATTCAATTGCCTTTCCGTCATGGTTTGTTGCAGGAATGCCTTGCCAGCCCTTTGTCTCTATCTGCCTTATTGCCTCAATATCTGATTCTTTGATAGGGGCAAACAATTGCTTCAGCTCAGCCTTCATCCCAATCCTCTTCAGCAAAGTCTCAAGATACCTTTGCTCAATGTAAATCCTGTTCCTAAGGAAAGCCTCATCAGAAAAATAATCTGCCAGTGCCCCCACCTTTGCATGATAACGGTCGTCAAGCGGTGACAGCATTTTCATCTCACAATCAACTCCTCCCTGCCAGGGCCAATTCCTATGTACTTGACAGGAACGCCCGTTGTCTTTTCAATGAAAGTCACATAATCACGGCAGTTCTTTGGAAGCTCCTCAAATTTTCTGCATTTGGAGATATCCTCGCTCCAGCCCGGCAGCTCCTTGAACACAGGCTCAGCGCGCTCCATATCATACATCGACAAGAGATTCTCTGAAGTTTTATTGCCAACCTTGTAACCAACGGCAACATTTACCTTTGGAAGGCCAGAGAGCACATCAAGTTTTGTGAGCGCAAAGCCATCAAAGCCATTGACATCAGTTGAATACTTCAGCAACACAAGGTCCAGCCAGCCGCAACGCCGCGGCCGTCCTGTTGTTGCCCCAAACTCATGCCCCTTATCCTGGAGATGCTTGCCAATCTCCTCCTTCAGCTCAGTTGGGAACGGGCCGTTACCGACCCTTGTTGCATAGGCCTTCACAATCCCAATTGCCTTAACATTTCGTGGCCTGATGCCGGTTCCGGTATACAAGCCACCAATGCTAGGGTTGGAGGAAGTCACAAAAGGATACGAGCCGTAGTCCACATCCAGGAGTGTTCCCTGCGCCCCCTCAAACATTATTCTTTTCCCATCACGCATTGCTTTAGCCAGCAGCAATGAAGTATTTGTTATCATTGGCGCAAGAGCATTTGCATAGCCTCTGAACTGTTCAATCATTTCCTTAAGGTTCAACTGCGAGGTTTTGTACTTGTTCTGAAGAAGCCAGTTTGCCTCCTCAAGCCTCTCAGCCAGTTTCTTTGAGAATGTTTCAAAATCCAGAAGCTCGCCTATCTTGAAACCCAGGCGGTTGATCTTGCTCTCATAAGCAGGGCCGATGCCTCGCCCCGTTGTGCCCACTTTGCCACCCTCTATTCCATCAAGAACACGGTGCCAGGGCATTATCATGGTGGCATATTCGCTGACTTTTAAAGCGCCGAGCT
The DNA here is from genome assembly GCA_903915225.1 of uncultured Candidatus Woesearchaeota archaeon. Lineage (GTDB taxonomy): Archaea > Nanobdellota > Nanobdellia > Woesearchaeales > B29-G15 > B29-G15. Next base: position 2,059 of record CAIWSB010000035.1, on the reverse strand, counting down.
TTTCGCCCTTGAGTGCTGCCAATTCTTCCAACAGCAGCCCGGGATCAACAACGACACCGTTGCCAATCACATTGAGCTTGCCTGGTTGGAGAATACCAGAAGGAAGCAAATGGAAAACAAATTTTCTTCCTTCAACCACAATAGTATGGCCTGCGTTGTTCCCGCCCTGGTAGCGCACGATGATGTCAGAATCTCTGCAGAGGTAGTCAACAATTTTGCCTTTGCCCTCATCCCCCCATGAGGAGCCAATAACTGCAACATGTTCCATTTATTCTCCATTACGCTAATAGGTTTATTAAGGTTTTGGAAAATAATTTTATCAAATTAGATAAGATATTTTTCATCTCGATACTCCTTTCCACAATGTTTTCTATTACAAGAAAATTTATTAACCCTTTGGGAATTGAGATGATTATGGAACTAAAAGAGCTTCTGGAATTCATTGAGGTGCAGGATGGCCGCCTAAAAAGGTACTATAATATTGACAAAGACAAGCAAATCCTCGCACGGGCAGTGAAGCTGGCTGAAGAGGTTGGGGAGCTTAGCAATGAGGTGCTTGCAAACATCTCCCTGCAGAGGAAGGACAAGCTTGAGAAGCTTGACAAAACAAACCTGTCAGCTGAGTTTGCGGATGTAATAATTACGACCCTGCTTCTCGCTAAGGCAATGGATGTGGACATTAAGTCCGCAATTGATAACAAGGTGGCAAAGCTCAACAAGAAATACGAAAAGGTCTAAGCGCTCATAAGCCTAACTCAGTGTAGTTGATAAACACCTTCAGCCCGGAGACTGCAAGCCCGTTGGTGCTGTTCAGCATGTCATCTGAGTCCATCTCTGCAACCCCCAGGGCAACCAGTTCGCCGCTAAGCGAAAGCACAGCAGTGAGCCTTTCCGGCTCAACACATGTTTCGAACTTTGCCACACCAGGCAGGCCAAGCTCCCTACCATGGCTAAGTGATTCAATTGCTGAATCAAGAACCCAAATTTTAGGCAGGTGCTCCACTGCCCTCTCAACAGGGCTTATCACCTTTCTTAGAAATTTATCATTGCCTTGCTTAAAGTAATGGAATGCATCCCGAACATCAACAAGGCTGAATGCATCCTTTTCTGTGAAATTTGCCACACGCGTGCGGCGGAGCTCCTGCATATGCGCTCCGGTCCCCAGCTCCTGCCCAATGTCAAAGCAGAACTTCCTGATGTAAGTCCCTGCCTGGCATCCAATCCTGAACAAGACATCCCGCCCATCCACATCCAAAATATCAAGATAGTAAATATCCCGCTGCCTTCGCCTGCGCCGCACTGCGCTCTTAACTGGGGGCAACTGGGTGATTTTCCCAACGGTCTTTGCCAGCACTGCACGGAGCTTTTCCTCTGGCACTTCCTTGTGAATGTGCATGAGTGCAACATACTCCTTCCCTGCAGGGAGCAATGCCTGGGCCACCCTGGCTGCATGTCCTAATCCCGTGGGGAGAACTCCTGTAACTCCTGGGTCAAGTGTGCCTGAATGCCCAGCTTTTGGAATGCCAAGCATATCCCTAACATATGCGCTTACTTGATGTGAGGTTGGGCCCTCGGGCTTGTCAAGATTGATTATGCCATAAATTAGCATCTGCTGGGTTGACCTTTCCTCGGGTTTTTTCCTCTGTGTGAGGAGGTTTCCTCTCTTAAGAATAACGTCCCGAGACCAGGACTCGTAAGGGAATTTTAAATCCATAAAAGAAAGAATACGGGAAAGGGTTTAAGTGTTTTTCTTCTTAGCTGTTTTCTTTGGAGCTGCCGGTTCCTTTTTCTGCTCCTCTGCCTTTGCAGGTTTTTCTTCAACCTTCTTTGCTTCCTCAGGTTTCTGCTCGATTTTCTTTGGCTCTTCTGCCTTTGGAGTTTCAGCAGCTTTCTTTTCAGCACCCTCTTCCTTCTTTGGTAGCATTTTCTCCTTGATTTTCTTGCCCTTCTCCTTCTGCTTTGGCACAGTCACCAACTCAACCTTGGTTATACCATCCTCATCCTTGATAGCAGTAACCTTGATGTGGTGGGGCGGGTGCTTTATTCCTCGTTTCCAAAT
>CAIWSB010000034.1 GCA_903915225.1 uncultured Candidatus Woesearchaeota archaeon | reverse complement strand
TATCTCTTTTCAAATCACGTTCTAGTAAACCGCCTATTTGGGACTCTTGAGATGAGCTTTGGGGATGTCTATGGCGTATTTCCATACGAACCTGTGCTGAAAGACCTCACAAACAGGACACTTATCTCATTGACCCGTCTTTCCGAGGATTATAAACTCTCTTTTGTCAACCGTGAAGGGGACAATTACAGTAACCTTCCTATTTTCCACAGCGATCCAGGAAGCCATGCTGTGACTTATTATGAAGATTTTGCTGGAAAGACAGATAACGTTTCGCAAGGAAATTTTTTCATTCTTCAGCAGGCAAATGATGAAACAAAGGTGTTTCAATTGGTGTCAGTTGTCACAAACAATGGAGTGAAACAAGCTGTAATTAAGGATCTTCATGACGGAACAGAGGAGTATGTGAACGAGACTGACGAGATAGGCGACACTGCTGTTACAGTGGTTTACCTAAATAACGCCCCGGATTACATGGAACTCAATTCCAACACTTCTCTGATGATTATTACACAATATGACGGAACCATTGAAATAACTCCTAACCCGGGAAATACTCGACTTTATGAGCTCAAATTTTCAGAAGGAACCACTAACTTTGAAGACCTTTCTGTGGGTAATAGACTTATATTCTATTTGAATATCAGCGGGGATTCGCATGACGGAGATGAGTACATCACTATTGCTGATCTTAGATTCAATAGTGCGCCTAATGTCAATCGTGCTAATTATATAGATGGAACAATTCAGTCTGGTGTATCATTGTTTGGAACCTATTATGAAAGGGAAATGGAGAACCATGGGGATTTTTTAGATATTTATTACCCCAACTATGAAGCTCGCTATCACATCTATTTCCAGGCAATCTCAGACAATGTAAGGGAGCTTAATGATGACCCGGGCTTCTGTGGCGACAGCCTGATTTCTTACGGCGAGGTGTGCGACGGTCTTGAGTTGGGTGGCAAAAGCTGCCTCTCAGTTCCAGGTGACTTTACCGGAGGAGTCTTAACCTGCAGTCCAACATGCACGTTTAACACAAGTGCATGCACTGGAACAGGTGGATGCTATTCAAACCGACGCCCTGTACTTCGAGAAACTTTGCCTAATGAAACTTGGGCAATCAATACTCCATTAGTATATGTTGATTTGGATAACTACTTACTTGACCCTGATTCTGACCCACTATCATTCGATTACTCTTATCGTGTAGATGAAAGTGGCAATTTCTCAATCTCAATTAATGATACATCACATGTTGTTACAATCATTCCGGATCATGATTGGGTTGGTAACGGGACTTATAGGTTCGCGGCAACCGATGACTGCGGCCTTTCTTTCTGGAGCAATTTTGTGACTTTTACAGTCACCCCCTCAGAATCTGTATGCGGGAATCACATCAAAGATCCTGGCGAAGAATGCGACTGGATTTACTTCGGCGACACTACATGTTCAGACATCTCTGAAGAATTTAGAGGTGGTTCGCTCTTTTGCAATGATGACTGCACAATAAATTCCTCTGACTGCATACTTGGAGGAGACATTCAGCTCCAGGGAAAGGTCTCCGGCTCGTTAATAAAGAATGCTACTGTAAATCTTGATTATGATGAAGAACCATACGGCTTAATTGATACTGTTTACACAAATGCATTAGGGTTGTATTCGATAACCGGATTAGCAGCTGGAGTCTATAGTTTGGGCTTTTTAATGCCCCCCGGGCCTTATCACGATTTTAGTGTTTATGTTGATAACGTTTCAATTAATGAAGGAATTGTTGATTTCAACCTGAGCATGCTTAAGGTGTTTGCATCGCCCTTCATTAACAGACACCTTCCGAATGATGTAAATCTAACAATTGATGAACCAGCTAATTTCACTTTAGAAATTGTAAATGACAATGATTATGGTTTATTTGTTGCAGTGCATTCTGACTATCAAAATGTGGGTGATTATTTCGCCGATAATTCTGATATTTATGAAGATATAGACGCTGGAACTTCGCGGAATATTACTCAACAATTCACTCCAACTCTTAAAGGTAAAAATATCACATATGGGGTTTCTTTATACGCTTTCCCCAAGGCGGAAGTTGTTTCAACAACACCAGGTGTACTGAATGGTGCTCATATACAGGTTCACACGGAAGATATTCCAGTGAGCGTTTCTTTTACATCGGGTGGAGAAGATATATGTGATGGCTTAACCAACCAAGGATCTTGTGTTGGCCAGTCTGGCTGTGGTTGGGAAACATATAGTTTAAGATGTGCTGAGTGTGCCGATTTCCCGGAGGATTGGTGTAATCCAACAGATCTACCTGGTTGCCATTGGAATGGCGGTGTCTGCACCGCGGTGCCGGTGTGAGGTGAATGAAAATGAAACAAATACTACTATTATTGACATTAATCATATTGACAACAGCCATTGCTGACGCAGCGACACTCACCTGCACACAGTTTAGCGAGGCTAGCCTCTCTATCCCGCAGTTCTCCAGCAAGACAATTGAGATCCACTGCACTGCCAGCGGGGGCACGGTTAGCAACATCCAGATAACGCCAAACCCGTCACCAGGAACTGGGCTCACAATCACCAGCAGCCAGACAATCTCATCCTCAATCGCAGACCTGGCGTCAAGCACTGCGAAATGGAGTGCGTATGGTGACTCACCAAACACCTACTCGGTGAGCTATTCAATAACCAGCGACGGTACAAAGACATGGAGTGGAGCCGATACAACATCCGCAACTGTCTCAGGGGTTGCGAAACTCACTGTTGATTATGTTGACGCACCTGAGAACTATACCTCCGGTGACACATTGGATGTAAGCATCTCAAACATAGGAGGCACTGTGGCAAACACTGTCAAGCTCCAGCTGAACAGCCATGACAAGGTGGATTACCCCACTTCCATTGATGCAGGGGCATCTGCAAGCTACTCCTGGACAGGGTCTGCTGGCTACAATGGTGCCCGCACTTATGTCACCAAAGTTTTCATTGGGGATGTGCAGCAGGACTCAGCAAGTGTGCAAATTAGCCAGGGTCATGTAGCAACAACCACGTCATCTTCAACGACTTCATCAACCACAACCACTGTTAGAACAACCACAAGTGCAGCTTCTGCCGGTGGCGGTGGCGGTGCAATCGGTTTGCCCACAACCACAGCCACAACTATTGTAACGACAAATACGATGAATATCCCTGAGCAAACCTTCACCCTTGGAGGCTCACAGAGCGTTGGGTTCAATATTAAAGGTTCACAGCATTCTGCAAAGGTGACTGCCATAACAGCCACACAGGTGACTCTTGAGATTGCCTCAACACCATTCACCGTGACACTTGAGATTGGGGAGACAAAACCCGTGGATTCAGATGGCAACGGGCTCAATGACCTTGAAATCAAGCTAAACTCCATCAATCTGGTTGCTGGCGCATATAAGGCAGACTTATCATTCAAGATACTAAATGAGGTAGGCACACCAAACCCCACAACTGGGCAGCCAACCACAATAGTTGTTGGTGCAGGACAGCATGAGTCCACAGAGTTGGGACAGAAAGGCAATCAACCTCCAGTATCCAAGCCACCCGTATCTCCAAGTTCCATCTTCCCTTACCTTATGGTTGCCTTGGCTGTTGTGGCAATAGGGATTGTCATAATGGCGCTCGTGAGAGCCAAGAAACGCAGGCTCTAGTGGAATATCTGGGCTTGGAACTTGTAAATCTTTACTTCATGGGTTCGCCAGGCATTTGCCTGGAGCCCTGCCTTCTGGCAGAGGTTCTCTAGAAATTCCTCAACACCCCAATTATACTCAGTGGCAACCTGGGGCAAGAGCAGCCCTGAATGATAGCCTGATTCTATCACAAGCCCATCTTTACCAATCTCAATGCTTGTTAGGTATTCTGATGGTTCCTTTACCTGGATTAGCTCTGGAACGCTAAGCACAGAAACCTCAATTGAAATCTTCTCCAACTCGCCTTCAGTGAGCGGCGGAAAGCGCGGGTCTTCAACAGCAGCTGCAACAGCAGCCCGGCTGACAGCCTGCCAGAGGGGATAAATTGGTAGGGGGTAACCAATGCAACCCCTAAGCTCACCATCAATTGTAAGGGTCACAAAAGCCCCAGAACGAGTCTCAAACTTGCCCCTGTATTCTCCAATATTCGGTTGATTTTTGCTAAAAAAGGATTCGATGGCCTCTCTTGCAACCTTTAGCAATAATTGGCCATCATCTTCAGAAACCATTTGAATACCTTACTTCTTTGGTTTTTCAAAGCCAGCTGCAAACGCCTTATTCTTCTTTCTGAGGCGTTCTATCGCTCTCAGTATGGCTTCCCTAGGGTCGCCCTTCTTGGTCTTGATTTTCATCTTGGGAATGCCAATCAAGGGGTGGGGAATAGAATAGGTGGCAAACTCAACTTCCTCATCCTGCACCAGCTCGTTCTTGAGAGCGTTGCAGAGAGTATGCCCCTCGCCAATTAACTCAAAAGTTATAGTGTCCTTTGTCTCCTCGAGAATCTTGAGCTCCATTTCTCATTGTAGTAACTAAGTTATTTAAAAGGTTTTCTGTTTAACTTCATTATAAAAACAAAAGGAAAAGGACTCCTGTGGGGTTCAAGTCCTCCTCTTGGTCGTACTACCCATTTCCCGCGCACACTGTTATGCCATTCTCAGCTGGCCTGCCCGAACTTAGGGGTTCCCCCAGAATTGCTGGTACACCCCACACGAGGATTCTAATTTAGTATAAAGAAGGATATAAACTTTTTGTTCTGGTAACCTTTCTCTTGCAGTAGGTTGAAGAAGAGTTATACTGTGAATTTCTCATGCAGAACTGAAGTTTGCTCAATAACCCTGTTCTTCTCCAGCGTCATATTCATAGGTTTTGTGCTCTGAGCAATAAGATTTGTGAATCCAACCTTCTTTTTCCAATTGCTCTAAAAATTTTTCAATTTTTAAAATTTCTTTTTCTTTCAATTCAAATTTTTTAACAATATCCTCAAATGTAACATCAAATTTCCCGTCAAAATATTCTTTTAATTGTTTTTTGGTGATGGCCATTTTGATTATTATAGGATTAATCTTATTAAATTTTTTGCTGACTTATCTAATTACACAAATTTTAAAAACCCCACCATTAACACTCGCAGGCAATGAGATTATTTATGCTGGGATTAGCAATCTTCCTCCTCATGAGTTGCCAGAGCCATCCACCGGAATGCGCAAGGGACTCTGACTGCCAGACACCAGGCACTTACCTCATCCGCTCAAACTGCCCATTTACTTCAGTTTGCGACAATCAGCAGTGCCATGTTGTTTGTCAGGATATTCAGACCTGCACAAAGGATTCTGATTGCAGCTGCAGGCATTATGTGGCAAGTGACATGAAGAGATGTGCCTGCATCCACGGCATATGCGATGCTGTTGTCATGGAGTAAATATTTAAACCCCAATTATTTACAGGATAAAATGGTTCTATACTTCATCACAGGCAACAAAAACAAGTTTGCTGAGGCTAAGTCTATTCTTGGGGATGTCGAGATGCTTGACATTGAGCTCCCTGAGATTCAGGAGATTGATCCCAAAAAAATAATTGAGGCCAAGCTGATGTCTGCCAGAGAACACAAGAAGGGTGACTTTATTGTTGAGGACACTTCACTCTCATTTGAGTGCCTCAAAGGCCTCCCTGGACCATTTATAAAGTGGTTCATGCAGACAATGGGTAGGGAAGGGCTTGCAGTGCTCTGCGAAAGCATGGGTAACACAAGTGCTGAGGCACGCTGTATTGTTGGCTATTCCCAAAGCTCAGAGATACAGTTCTTTGAAGGGGTTGTGAAGGGCAAGGTTGTAAGGCCGCGCGGTGACAGCCAGTTTGGCTTTGACCCGATTTTCGAGCCAGAAGGCCAAAAGAAGACCTTTGCTGAAATGGGACCAGAAGAGAAGAACCAGATAAGTCATAGGAGGCTGGCTCTAAATAAGCTTAAGGATTTCTTGGCAAAGAAAGGTTTAAAAGCCTAGCAATGAATATTTGCTGTATGGGAATTTCTGAAACCTACGCAAAACTCAGGCAGGAGATTCCAAAAGGCGTTACAATTGTCCTGGCTGCAAAGCAGAGGAGCCCTGCTGAAGTTCTTGAGGCAATAAATGCAGGTGCCACCGACATAGGAATGAATTATGTTCAAGAGGCAGCCCAATTATTCAAATCCCTTGGAAGTGAGGCCAAAAAAGTACGTTGGCACATGATTGGTCACCTTCAATCTAATAAAATCAACAAATCCCTATCATTATTTGAGACATTCCAAACAATTGATTCATTTGAACTGGCTCAAGAGATTGACAAGAAGGCTGCTGGAAAGAAGGTTTCTGTGTTTATTGAAGTGAACATAGCTGATGAGCCTGCAAAATCAGGTGCAAAGCCAGAGTTTGAGACACTTTTAGAGCTTGCAAAGGGAATTTCCGCGCTTCCCAACCTAAGCATCGATGGCCTAATGACAATGGGGCCTCCTGTTGAGGCAGAAACCCTCAGACCTTATTTCAGAAAGGCAAAAAAGCTGTTTGATGACCTCAAGCGCAATGGCATTAACCTCAAGCACCTCTCCATGGGCATGTCTGATTCTTACAAGGTGGCCATAGAGGAGGGCTCCAATATGGTTCGCCTCGGCACAGTTGTTTTTGGGCCAAGAATATAGAAAGAAATACAGGTTTGACAACAACAAAATTTAAAACGCAGTGCTTCGGCTAAAAGACCGATGGGGGAGGTCACAAAAAATTTCTCAAAAGAGGATGAGGAGCTTATCCGCAAGTTCCTGTTCACAAACCCCCATGGCAAGGATAGCTTCATATACCCTCAGCAGCTATTTTCAGGTGAGGAATTCTCCCCGATAATCTCCGAATATTCCCGCACGCACAAGTCTTTACAGGACCGCGTTCTCAGCTATCTTGACAAGGAGAAGCTTGAGGAGACAAGAGCCCTGCTGCCCATGATGCCAAAGCTCATGGAAATCACCAGAAACCCAGATGGTAGCCTATTGTCCACAAAAAAGATCGAGAGCTTTAACAGGCTCTGGATTCTCCGCAAGGGCCACATGTCAGCCAAGGAGTTGACTGGATTTGTGGGGTATTCTGAAGATATCTCAGATCTGGTTGACAAGCACATTACAGGGCATCCCCTGGTAAGCCCGTTGGTGAAATCAACAAGATATCTACCATTTGATAAGGTAATTGGAATGGAAGATCCGGACATCTCGAATCTGCCCCAACCAGAACAATATTACGAATACATTGCTTACATGGGCAAGCGCTACCAGGAAACCACAAAGGCGCTCACAGATTTTGTTATGGGCCATAAATATACTAATGAAGTGATTGGCTACCTGAACCGCCCTGAGAACCTGGAGCGTGCAGTTGCCAAATGGGCCGAGGAGCAGCAGTTTATCCGTGGAAGCCCAGTTTCTCAAAAAGAGCTTTCTGAGCAAAAAGAGAGGATTCTGAAAGGGCTTCAGGATGAAAAGGTTCGTGAGGAAATCCAGGGCTTTGTTCTTGACTACTCCCGTGTTTACTTGCTCTCATCAATAAAAAACTCGCTTGGATACGCTCTAGACGCCAGGGCTCTTGCAGAGGTTATCTCAAGCATGGTTTCGAGCCCCAGGATTGAGGACAGGACCCGCGGACAGGCAATATGGGATGAGGCCAAAAAGATTGCCCCTGTGCTATTCGGCTCGCCCGATTCAATTAAACTCAGTAAAAACCAGGATTTGTCATCCTGGGCTAAGGAGAATGTGCAGATTGTTTATCACGGTGATGACCGAAAGATGACCACAATATATTCTCCCCACTTTTTTGATGGCAACTTGGATTCACTTAATCTCGCAATGGCATTATTCCCGCATATGGAGGCTTCCTTTTATGCAATCAATTACTCATTGAGGGATCTGGATACAACCAAGCTTTTTAATAAACTCCATGAGAACGGCAGGTTAAACCAAGATATAAGCTATTCATTGCCACTTGTCGAGATTATTTTGCCTTGGCATGCTTATAGAGATATATATAGGCATAGAAGAGGGCAACACACAAGGCAGCTGTTAACAACAAGGCTGGGCTACGAAATTCCAGAGATTTTTGATATGGCTGGGCTCACGGATAGATACGTTCAAGATATGGAAAAAGCCAAGGTTTTTTATGAGAGAGCCCGAAAGATTGATCCCTTGGTGGCTGAAAAGCTGGTGCCTTTTGGATTTAATGTGCGTGCTTTGCACTCCTGGCCGATTAATCAGATAGTCTATGTTGCCAATCAGAGGGGGAATTATGCAGCAGGCAATAGGAGCTATGTGGGGTTTGCCCGGGACCTAATCTCAGAAGCCCGGCGAATATTCCCTAATACGTTGGCGGATGTAAAGGTTGATACCCGGGAATACCCCGCTGAGCTTTGGAAGAGAGGCTACGAATGGTGGGACACCGAGGGCAAGGCCAAATACGCAACTTTTAAATAATCCTTGAGATTTGGGTGCCTAGGGGTGTAAAGCTTAATGGTTTCTAAAAAATTAAAGGTTTCTGAAGTTGCATTGCATAAAACAAACTCTGACTGCTGGACAATCATTCACGGCAAGGTTTACGATTTGACAAAATTCCGTGTCAGGCACCCGGGCGGGGATGCCATCTTGCAGGCCTGCGGTACTGATGCCACAGAGCTCTTTGAGAAGCGCCCCATGGGCTCGAAAACCCCACATTCAGGAATGGCACGCGAGCTATTGGATGATTACCTAATCGGTGAGGTTGAAAAATGATACGCGATATTGCACTCTTTCCAATTCTCGGGAAACCACTCTTGTTGTATTTTGGAATCATAACCTTGCTCTGTATACTGACAACAGCCTCTTTCGCAATTATTAAGTTTAAGGGTTACTATAAATGGCATGTCTGGTTTGCTAGGGTTTCAATCTGCCTTGCTATTATCCACGGCATTTTGGCGATATCTTTGAGGCTTTGAAATGGAAACAGCTGCGCTTCAATTGATGAACTACGGGGTTTACATAGTCACCTCGCGCTCAGGCGAGTCGATAAATGGCCAGACAGCCACATCCCCTTTCCAGGTGACCTCTGACCCCCTGCAGATTGCAGTTGTGATTAACAAGAACAACCTCACGCACCAGTACATTTCTGAGGGCAAGGTCTTTGGGGTGTGCATCCTTGCAAAGGAAACCCCGCTGGATTTCATATTCAAGTTTGGGTTTTTTTCAGGCAGGAAGATAAACAAGTTCGAGAATTTGGAGCATGGCACAGGGATAACCGGTGTCCCTTTGCTAAATAAGAACACCGTTGCTGTGCTGGAAGCAGTTGTTGTTAGTCAAGCAGACGTCGGCACCCACACAATTTTTGTGGGGAAGCTTGTTGATGCAAAAGTGATTAGCGGTGATGAACCTCTGACATATGCATATTACCGCATTAAGAAAGCAGGGCTCACACCAACAACAGCTCCAACTTATTTAAAGGGGTGATTTGAATGGCAGAATTATATCAAGTATTCAAATGCAACATCTGCGGGCATGTTGTTGAAGTATTCCATGCAGGCTCTGGTACTCTTGTCTGTTGCGGCCAACCAATGGAGCTTCTGAAGCCCAAGAACCAGGATGTGGGCATGGAGAAGCACGTGCCTGTTGTTGAGAAGACCAAGACAGGCATTAAGGTTAAAGTCGGCTCAATACCTCATCCAATGGAAGAGAAGCATTACATTGAGTGGATAGTCTTGGTTGCAGATGGGATTGCTTACAGGAAATGCCTAAAACCCGGCGACAAGCCAGAAGTTGAGTTCTGCGCTAAGGGAGAAGTGATGACTGCATTGGCCTACTGCAACGTACATGGCCTCTGGAGAACCTAAACCAACTCTTCAAGCTCCTTTCTGAGGTTGGCCTCTGCAAATGCCTCATATTTATTATAGAAGTAATCAGATTGGAAAATCCTCTCCTTGCCCAAGAATGCGAGGATGAAAGCTTTCCTTCCCTCCCTGAATCTTTGAGGTTTCTGGGATTTATACTCCTCTTTAATGTTACCTGAATAAACATCATACTCAAAGTGCGGCTTACCAAGGATTGCTAGGTCTATGTCTGCCATTAATTTCCCTTCCAATGTCTCCGGGGGATTGCGGTGGTTAGTTGCCAAAACAAGTTCCCTTATTTTTGCTGCCTTTTCCTCAGCCAATCCAGCTGTTTTTGCTACCTTGTAAGCCAGCAGGGCGCTTTTCTCTTCATTGTCTTCAGCCCCATGAACAATCACTGCATCATGGAAATATATGGCGAACTCAAATAGGTCCGAGTCATCCAGCATTGGCCTAATTTCATCCAGCTCACGCAGGCAGTTGTCAATGTGAGTTAGGTTGTGGTATTGCCTTTTTTGCTGTGAATAAAGCCCCTCCAATATTGAGAAGATTGCTCCTGCATCTCCCTTTGCGTCTAGCCTATCCCATAGATCAATGAATCTTTGTTTCATTTTATTTTGAGCTCAGCAATGATTAAATCTAACAAAGCTCCAATCCCGGGCTTAATCCCGTCTGAATTCTCAACGATCCAGACATGGCCATTCCTGTCCTCCTGGATTCTCTTTTCAATGCCTTCGAGCTTTAACTCATAAGTTAGCTGGCTCTCAATCCTCTTCTTGATTTCATCTGGATTGTGGCCCTTCGCAACAAGTCTTCTTCTCTGGCTGTCAGTGTTCGCATCAACCAGTATGAGGTTGTTGTTGCAGAGATAAGTCATCTCAGTCTCAATAAGCAGGGCAGCATTAATTAAAATGATTCCTTTCTTGCCCCTAAGCTCTCTCCTTACTATTGTCAGAAGAGGGTTGGACATAATATCATTTAGCCTTTTTAGGTTCTGGGGGTTCCCGAACACCTTGGGGCCGAGCATTTTCCTGTTGATAGTGCCGTCAGGATTAGCCACCTCAGACCCAAACTCAGCAATAATCTCATCGCGCACGTCCTGATAAACCAACTCTTTATTTGTGTCTTGTATTTCGTGAGTAATTGCATCCAAGTCTAGGTTGTAAACCTGGATTCCATGCTTGGCTCCCTCTGCCACAAGGGCATCAGTCACAGTACTCTTACCAACAGCAATTTGCCCTGTAAGGCCAACAAGATATTGGCCTGACATCTTTGCCTCAAGGCATTGCTTTACATAAAGTGGTACAAACAGCTGTGTTGCACCGTGTTCCGCCTGAATTCCTTTAATACTGTGGGAGCTAATGAATGACTGGTTTTTTTCGCAAATAAGTGGGAACGTCTCAATCCCCTTCTGATGGGCCTGGCCCATATAGTATTGGGTTTTTTCATCATCTAAGTCACGTATATCCCTCAATCCTTTGACTAATACAGGAATTTTGTTCAGATAAGCATAATCCACTAATAGTCCTTCAAATGAAATCACACTGACATTAGGCAGATGCTGAAGTGCCCTCTTGGCCATCTCAGTTCTCTCCTCAAGGGAAAAGAGGTATTTGCTAACCTTTTCGGGGTTTACTCCTATCCCAACCACCATCTCATCAAATTGCCTTGCCGCCCTCTCAATAAGGTTGATGTGGCCATAAGTTATTGGATCTGCTGAGAATGCCAACATTGCTTTTGTCATAGTCTATGTTATTACTTTTTAGTTTATAAAGATTATGATTCCCTCGAGAAGCAAATGCAAAGGTTTTTATCATAGTCTATACTCAATAATATGGGGGGAAAATGGAAACACGCACTATCGGTAATTGCTCAGATTGTGCCGTAATACGTGGTGATTTACTCTTACTTCTGTGGAAAAACAAACCCATGTGTTACGAGATGCCTGGTGGCAAGGTTGACCCTGGCGAGACCTTTGAGACAACTGCCCTTAGGGAGGCCAAGGAGGAGATGGGGTGCGACATTAGGATAATAAGATACCTTGGAGGGGTTCCATTTGAGAACAGAGGCAGGCGCTTCCAGTGCCACCAATACCTTGCAGAGATTATGCCAGGCCAGGAGCCGAGAATAATGGAGCCAGATGTCTTTGATCATATCCTCTGGATGCCGATGAAGGATTACCAAAAATACTCCCTTGAGCCCAGGGTAAGGGAATTCTGCGAGGATGTGCTTGAGGGTAGACTGATACTTTAAATCAGATCCTTGGGGTTTTAGAGTTGCTGCCTGCCAAAAACCACAAATTTTTTATATGCATGAGCCAATTTTACTTATAAAGAGGTGTTTTCAATGAAAAAAGTTGTAGTAGAACAGATAGCAGCGTTGATGACAGCTGCATTTGGGCTTATTGCAGCCCTCGCCTGGAACAACGCAATCCAGTCCCTGTTTAACCCTGGTGGCCCGCTTTATTTCTTGGCCGCAGGTGGTGTTTGGGTATACGCAATTATTGTGACCATAATTGCAGTATTAGCTACCATTTGGATTGGAAAGGTAAGCAGCAAAAAGTGAGCTAATTGGAAAAATCCACTTCACCGGCTCCACCGGTTAAGATAACGATTATTAATTTTGATTCGACTGGTTTTCATGAGAGGGAAGTCCGTAGGGTTGAGGACTGTTACCAGGTGCAGAAGGGTGAATTCCCTGCCTGGATAAACTTTTCCCGTAGGCTTGAGAATCAAGAGCTGGAAAAGTTTGGTGAGCACTTTGATTTCCACCCGATTATCCTCGATTCGATAGAGGACCCAATCCTTCGCCCCAGATTGCAGGATTTTGATAACTATATCCTTATTGTGCTATCTGCAATCTCATTTAATCCAGAGACCCACCAGATTTGCGCAGATAAGGGAATAATCCTTCTTGGCAAGAAACTTGTGATAACCTTCTTGCCAAAGGAAGAGCTGTTTACTGCTATGATGGAATGGCTTAGGGAGCTTAAGACAACCTCCCACAAGATGCGAGCTGATTATTTGGTTTATGCCATTCTTGATACAGTTGTGGATAATTATCTCGTTACACTTGAGCAGATTTGGGAGCAGATAGACTCAGTTGAGGAAGGTCTTCTTACTAATCCTACTAGAGGCACGCTCCAGCTGATTCATGATCTCAAGCAGGAGATGATTTCACTCCGCAAATCAATTTGGCCGCTGCGGGGTGTTGTCGGGAGCCTCACCCGCCTAGAGTCGCCTCTAGTGAACCAGAAAACCAAGCTTTACCTTTTGGATGTGTTCGATCATATTACCCTAGTTATTGATACAATGGAGGCTTACAGGGAGATGCTCTCAGGCATGCTTGAATCATACCTTTCCAGCATCAGCAACAAGCTGAATGAGGTAATGAAAGTCCTAACAATCTTCTCCACGATTTTCATCCCAATTACATTTGTCGCCAGCATTTACGGGATGAACTTCCAGTACATGCCGGAATTGACCGCAAAATATGGTTACATAATATTTTGGGTGGTCATCTTATTGATGAGTGGGACAATGCTGCTTTACTTCAGGAAGAAGAAGTGGCTTTAGTCGACGTACTGAACAACTTTTACCCCTTTGGGTAGGTTTAGGTAAAGGTGCTCCATCTCGTGCTTTAGCTTCTTAAGTAACTCCGGTTTGACTTTCTTTTGACCATAAAATTCAATCACGGAGTCGATGTCATGTCTCTTCATCTCTGCATCGCTAATTCCATAAAACTGCGCGATTCCATTTGAATCAGGAGATTCGTTCCAATGGCGGCAATAAACTGGAATTACTCCGTGGGGAGTTGAAGCATGATGCACAAAATCAATAAACCAGGTTTTGGTGGGGTTTCCAGTGTCTTGCTTTTTAACATACCTAATGTTTACTTCATCTGCTAAAGAGTAATCCCTTGTAACAATTTCGTATCCTTGCAGAATACCACCCAAATTAACAACCTCAAAGCCTCTCCCAGATATGGATGATACAAGGTCCAACTGTTTCATAAGGAGGCCGATTCTTTCTTGAAGAAACCCCTTCATAGCTTCGCAATCAGTCATTAAGAGAAGAAACCAAATGGCATTTAAAAATGTTTCCTATAGAGTGGTTACAAAACCATTTATGAGAGTTTTAGAAGACGCCAGCAAGCCACCTTTACAACCACAGCTTTTTTCTTATGGTGTGCCATTGTTCTCCCAAGGCGCATATCAAAAGGCAGGACGTGTGTTACAGCAAAGTCGGAATCCTTGGAGAAGGCTTCAATGAAGCCTTTGCTCTCCACCTTGTGGATGCTGTAGACTACCTTGGCAATGGAGAAGGCCTTGCCCAGGAAAACCTTGTCATGGTGCTTAATCTTTGTGCCAAACGGTGGGTTCATGAGCACAACATCAACCTTTTTGTCAAAACCCTCAACATCTGAAAGCATAAGCTCGCAGTCAGAGTCTTTGAGACCTGTATATTCAAGATTCTCTTTAGTCATAGAGATGGCGTTTTCATCCCTGTCCACAAAGAAAACCTTTTTTGCACCCAGCATGAGAGCTCCAATACCAAAAATTCCTGGCCCGCAGCCCAGGTCTGCCACAATCTTGCCCTGGATGTCGCCCTGCATATAGGCAGCCCATAATATCTCGGCTGCAATCTCAGAATCAGTGGAATACTGCTCCAGCAGAATCTTCGGGTTGTCAAATTGCTTGAGCCTGGAGAGTGCAACAGCAAGGCTGGATTTGGACGCCATGCCAGCTTAAAAAGGCCTGTTTCTTAAAAGCTTTTCCAAGTGGCTATTTTTCGAATAAGATAATTTCTCCAGTTGTAGGCTCCTGATATAGCTTGGTAACAAGATTTTTTAGGTCGCCTAACACCTTTGGTCTTACACCAAGGGATTGGTAATAGCCCACCAGTTTACTTATGTCGTGCCTCTGAACCTTACCAGCTTTATCTTGGATTTGGGCGAACCTCATCACATCCTGAAACCAATTATCATGCTCACAATGAATAATAATATCTGGACTTAACCATGGAACCCATGCCTTCGCATAGAAATGAAGAGTATGTTCCAATGATGATTCTCTCTCTATTCTAATAAGTTCCACAATCTCGGCCTCGGAATATTTCTTTGTAATCAATTCTAAATCCAGGTAAGGGCTCAAACTAGGTACTAAATAATATCCCGAGAAATACTCCAGCTTACGTATATCGGACTGTATGTGTAAAATTTTGGCTTTCCTTATTTCAATAGATTCCTTAACAGAAATTGGGCGACGTTGTCTTAGTTCCATATGAAAGGAAACCAATACTAATTAATAAACCTTACACCCTAATTGTTGTTATAATAACTCTTGGTTGATAATTTAACCCAACAAATATATTCAAACACCGCAATCCTTAAATTCGTTGTTTTATAGCTCTTTAACGTGAAAATCAACTGGGTGGGAGCACTTATTGCAGCCTTGTTTGTAGTCTCTTTCTGCATTAGATTCTTCCCTCTGGAGAATATCCATTACTGGGATGAGTCAGTGTATCTCCAGGCTTCAGAGGTCCTCCTCGGGCATCGTGATTTCAATTCCGAGCTCTACTATCGCCCTCCGGTTATCTCGTTAATATTCGCAGTTGGCAAAACAGTATGGAATAGCGATTACTCTGCCCAGTTTCTTGTTGCATTGATTAATTCCATGGGAGTTATAGCGCTCTTTTACCTTGGCAAACGGCTCTGGGGATTCCGTGTCGGACTACTGGCTGCCATTTTCATGGCCTTTTCACCCTTTGTGATTGAAAATTCCCATACCCTGCTCACAGATGTCCCTTCTCTCGCATTCAGCATCTTCTGCATCCTATTCCTCCTTGAGGCCAGAAAGAGGCATTCTTACATGGTTATGGCCGGTGTTTTCTTCTCGCTCACTGTCTTAACAAAATTCACTGGGGCGTTCCTGGTGCTCCTAATTGTTCCAATACTTTTCATCTACAAAAGGTTTGGCTTGAAATGGTACTTCTCCTTCGGCGTAGGGGCATTTATCATTTTGCTGCCTTACTTTATCTATAACCAAATCAAGTATAGATTTTTCCTTTACACATTTATCCTGTCTAAACAAATAATTGAGGGCAGCCCCTTTGTGGCCCATTTTTTCTATTTTACTAGCCTTCCTGCTGTTTTTACAATTTTTGAGATAGTTGGGCTGGGCCTCTTCTTGGTTTTATGCTTGCCAAGAATCAGAAAATGGTCTAAAGTGAACTGGCTACTCGGCCTGATGCTGGGCTGGAGCGTTTTGTTCATTATTTACATATCAACAATAAGCCATAAGGAGACCCGCTATTTGCTTCCAATACTCTTTTGTGTCTATCTTGTCTCAGCTCAAGGTTACTCCAAATTTGTTTCTATACTTAAGGGTAGCATATCTATTCAAAGGATCCTTTTCCTGCTGGTTGTTGTTGCATTTGGCATTGTGGCCTTTGCCTCAATTAACCGCCCTTTCCTATTTTTCAACAATGCCGCCTCAGAAACACTGGAGATTTCAAAATTCATATGTGAAAATCTCCCGGTCAACTCCAGCTTATACGCCATTACAAATTTTCCCGTATTTTCCTACTATTCTGGCTGCCCTGTAAATGGAGTGTTACCCTCTAAAATCAAGCTAAATTGCACACCACAATCCTTTAAAGCATACAATATTGGCAACCATGGCTTTTTCATTGCAATGCCAGGCAATGACGCTCCTTTCACAAGCGGAAAAACATTTTACGATGATTGCTATATGTTCAAGAAGGTATTTGGCTTGAATACAGGCGGTGTTTATGCCTTTGACACCAACGGAAAATCCTGCGTGGAGCCATTGCCTTTCCTGGGTAAAAAACCTGTAATGCTGAGAATTGAAAATATTGAGTCTGGGAATTACAGTTTGCTGCAGCAGCTTGTATCATACCTCAACCAGAATGATATGTGCTTTGATGTCAGCACAATCCCTTTCATCCTAAATCAGAGCGGGAGGAAGAGTGAGCTTAAACAGCTTTTAAACCAATCATGTTATTCAGTTTCCCAATTGGGCTTTATGCACCATAAATTTGTAAACGGGAAATACACAAGTGAGTTTGAGGGGAGCAGTCAGGCTGAGATAAGAGATGCACTGCTGAAGAGTCGTGCACTAATTAAGGAAATTCTCGGGAAAGATGTAAAAACCTTCATCCCCCCGCATTATGCCAAAATAAACTCAATTGAACCAGTTCTCTTGGGCATGGGTTATGGGGTTTATTCAACCTCAAGATGGGACAGCACAACATTAGAGCAGCTTCCAAGGGTTTACTACAATCTAATCTTTAACCCTGGTGAAACCACAAAGCAGCTTCTCAACGATTTCTCCTTGGTGGATTCAGAGCCCTACCTTCTGGTTTCTGTCAATCTAAACAGCGCTGGGAGCATTGAAGGGCTCGAAGGTTTTTTGTCAGGGCTTGAGAAATCAAGTTTTGAGTTTGTCACATCTGAGCAATATGCCCAAGGATTAGAGTTAATGAAAGCAATAAATGACAAAGATCTCAGCAGGAACTCCTCTCTCTTGGAGATCTCAGACTCAATAAGCCCAGTAAATATTGGCCTCAAATTCAAGCAAACCTGCAGGGTTTCTGGCAGCCTGTTCGATAAATTCGATAAACTTCGATATTTCAATGTCAACTCTAAGGAGATTCAAGTCTGCACGACCCCTTTTACCACTTGTGTTACTCTAAAGCCAGATGAACAATTGGTTTTTGGCAGGCAATAAAAAGGGGCACAGAAAAGTATAAATAGGGTTCCAACTTGTGGCTTCATTAGGAAATGGCAATAACTAACCCCTTTAAGTCCTCTCTGTCAGGGGATGAGCTGGAGCGGATTAAGAAGGCATTTAAGACAATACGGGAAAATCTCGATGAGCATTTGGATGGGATAAATCAAAATGCCAATGAGATTGAGAGCAACTATGAGTACCTGTGCCGCCTTGAGGCCAAGCTGGATGCCCTCTCAGAGCGGCTTGATGCAATCCAGCTCAGGCTGAGCGAGATGGAGCCAAACTCAAAGCCCATGGGCAAGATTGACCTAAGCTACGAGGAGAAAAAGGTGTTCCTAGCTATTTATAAGTACGCTTCT
The DNA here is from genome assembly GCA_903915225.1 of uncultured Candidatus Woesearchaeota archaeon. Lineage (GTDB taxonomy): Archaea > Nanobdellota > Nanobdellia > Woesearchaeales > B29-G15 > B29-G15. The sequence goes on along the minus strand of CAIWSB010000034.1, from coordinate 4,662 downwards.
GCAAAGAACTTCATATCCTATTCTGAGATTTCAAAGAGGCTGGGGCTTCCAATCTCGCTGGTTAGGTTCTTTGTGACAAACCTAATAGAGAAGAACGTGCCAATAGTCAAAAAGTACAACAACCGGGAGGTTCTGGTTAGCCTCGATGAGGAGTTCAGGCAAGTCCAAGCCAAGGAGAACATAGTAAATATCAACGAGAGTATAACACGATATATTTAGCCGGTTATTTGCTTCTAAGCCATTTCCTTATTTCAGGCAATTTTTTACGTATCTCTTTTAGACCAGAGTTATAGTAGTCATTCCATTTATAGAGCCTTAAACCATCGTGATAACCTGGGTTAAAAACCGGATTAAGGATAAAGGCTTTCTTTGTGGACACCTTAGGGCTGATTTTCTCTAGCAGCATAAAGTACGTGTTGGTCAGGACGTGTATTGCGCCGATGTCCTTATCGCCAGGGTGATAGGTGAAGTTGTTGATGTTGACAGCAATCACTTTGTTTATCGCCTTTTGGAAGTGCACATCAATTGGCACAGGGTCAAACACAGCCCCGTCAATGTAATGCCTCGTGCCGGCTTTGTAAGGCGGGAATACACCGGGGATTGATATTGAGGCCATGACTGCATCAATAAGCTTGCCAGACCTAAAATAGTGGGGTTTATGGTTCTCAATGTCAGTGGCACAAATGACCAGAGGAATCTGCACATCCCTAAATGTCAGGTCACCAAACAGATTCTCTTTCATAAACTCACGAATCCCGGTACCTTTCAAGAGCGAGAATTTTGGATTATTAATGTCGACAAGCTTAAGGTAGTCCCTCTTTTTTACATTCATTATTACCTTGAGAAGAGAGTCCACTTCGCCATGAAGTGCAAAATATGCTGCAATAACAGACCCGGCACTGGTGCCTGAAACCATGTCGAAACTTAGCCCTTCCCGCAGAAGACGTTGTATTATTGCGATATGAGCATATCCACGAGCTGCACCTGAGCCCAAAGCAAGCCCTAGTTTAGCCATTTTTGATTTCTATCTGGAGGGGTATTTATAATTTTTGGTGGCCTGCAACTTTAGAGATAAATTCTCTCAGAACCGAACCTGCCCATTTGAGGTCCGCCACTCTTCGGGCCATGGCAATCAGACCCATAGGTAACCATAATTCCCAGCTTCTTGGCCAACTCACAAAAATATGTGTTTATTTTATCCTGGATTTCTCCATGCTTAATGTCATTTCCAGCATAATAATATAACTCAACCCCATCAAGGCCATGGGCAACAAGATCAGAAAAAAAATGATATGGTGTGAAGCCCGGCTTTGTAACTGAAAACCATTCTTTTGGGTCTTGTTCCCATTCTTTTACCATTCCCCCCCTATAGCCCTTTGAATTCCCTGGGTGGGCCACAATAGAGAGTCCATTTGCTTTTTTCACAGCCTCAATCGCCTGATAAAAGCTTGGCTTTTTGTGCTTTTCACTGAACAGGAAATCATATTCCTCTTTGAAAGGCTCAGTATAAACCTTTCTCCCTGTTTTTGCCAGCTCAACATCACTACTGGGCACTACAAAATTATCAAGTAGGAAAAAAACCAGATCCACCTTTGAAAAAAATGGCGAAGGGTTTGGATAAGCATTCCGAGAGGATTTCCATGCCACAATTCTGGCCAGGTCAAGATTTGATGGGTTTTGCAGGGGAAATCTCATCCCCCTATTCCTCCCTGGGAAATCTGGAGAATTAATATAGCGATTAAACGCATCAATATAGGCATTGAATGATTCGTTTCTCACACAGGCCAAATATTCCGCAAATGGCCTTATTTTCTCAAGGTTAATCCCGAGGCCAAGAAGTTCTATATCCTTAATAGTAATATCCCCCTTTGAGTATTCAGCGTCAATCTCTATACCAGGGATAACCCTTACTCCATTCTTTTTCCCGGCTTCAATTGCCTCAGGAACCCCAAAGGTTGTGTTATGGTCAGTCAATGCAATAACCTCAAGCCCACGGGATTTTGCCTGCTCAACCACCTGTGTTGGTGTCCACAATCCGTCAGAAGCTAGGGAGTGAATGTGGGTATCCATTATGATTTTGGCCATATTTTAGCATTAGAAATCGAAATTTAAAAACCTGTGGGTTTATATCCACTATGGAGAAACGAATCCACTGGGCATCCCATAAAAATTTTTAAAGAGGAAAGCCAGTGATAGATAAGCATGAAAGAGGCATTGTACTATAAGCAGCTCAATGAGGGGCTTGTACAGTGCCAGCTGTGCCCCCATTTCTGCACAATATTCCCCGGCGAGCGAGGGAAATGCGGGGTTAGGGAGAATAAATCAGGCAAGCTGTTCTCCTTGGTCTACAATAGGCTTGCTGCCAAGGGAATTGACCCTATTGAGAAGAAGCCCTTTTTCCACTTCCATCCCGGCGAGCCTGCATTTTCAATTGCCACCGCCGGGTGCAACTTCTTTTGCCAATTCTGCCAAAACTGCGGCCTAAGCCAGGAGACTAAGCCAGATAGGCCTATCTTTGGGGAGATAGTGAGCCCTGAGCATGTAATCCAGCTCGCTAAGGAAAGCAATTGCAGGATAATCTCCTATACCTATGCTGAGCCCACCATTGCATTCGAGTATTATCTTGAAATAATGGAGCTAGCAAAGAAAGAGGGAATGCTGAATACATTTGTGACTAATGGTTTCATTAACCCCGAGCCATTGAAGCAGCTGGCCCCTTTAATGGATGCTGCAAACATTGATTTGAAGGGTTTTTCCGAGGATTTTTATGAAAAGGTTGTGGGAGGGAGGCTTAAGCCCGTATTGGACTCCATAAGGCTGTATAAGAAGCTAGGTATATGGGTTGAACTCACGACTCTAATTGTTCCTGGCGAAAATGATTCTATAGATGAACTGAAAAAGCTATCCAAATTTATTGCTGACTTGGATAAGGATACGCCATGGCACATAACCCGGTTCTATCCTATGTTTAAGATGTCACATTTGCCACCAACGCCTGTAGAAACCCTACAGAAGGCAGCTTTGCTGGGTAAAGAGACTGGGTTAAGGTATGTTTACACAGGCAATGTTCAGGGAGGCCAAGAGGATACAATCTGCCCAAAATGCGGGGCTGTTGCCATAAAACGTAATGGGTTTTTGATACGCAGTCAGCTCGAGAATGGGAAATGTAAGTCCTGCGGGACAACGATTCCAGGAGTCTTCTAGAAATAATCTATACTAATCTATGTGCCATCCACCAGGTCCAGCAGTTGGGGTAGGATAATTTTTTATTGGTCCATTAGACTCTTCTAAAAATAGGGCATAAATTTTTTCCATTATCGGGCCGACACAGAGCTTAATTTTGGACATAGCCTCGCAATAATGGTCGTAATCCTGGCCGAGATGAAGATTTACCTCTTCTTCGCCCATTCTCCCTGCAAAGTCAGGCAAAACTGCAGTAACTGGGGGGATTTTTTTTCCAAGGAGATTATAAGTTTGTCTTATTCTGCCCCTTTGATCTTTTGTCATGCAAAGAATTGCATCCAAGTCCTCTTTAGGCTCGAATTGAGTTGGAGTATGCTTCAATGCTTCAGTGATACCAAGCTTTGGCCCCAACATCTCCCTGTAACCGGTTGCCTCTTCCACAAAGTGAGGGCAAATCCTTCTGAACAACTCCAAAGCTTGATCATAATCGTTTAGAGTCATGGTTTGCATTACAAATATTCTCTCATCTGGAGTGAGCAGATTTGTCCTGTTGACAGCTCGTCTAAGAACCTTAGAAACCCAATCATAGGCAGGGGATTCCTTATTTGTGACAAATAATCCCGCCGAAGAAACCTCAATTAAATTCTCGAGGTCATGTTCTTTAATCCATTGATTTGCAAAGGCTTCTGCTGCAACAGAACGGTCGTGGTTGCCGTTGCAAACAAATTGAACCTTCACTTTTTTTCCCATACAGAGAAGAAAGATTTTTCCTATTTATAAACCTTTCGATTAGTAACTATTTATAAATAGTAAAAATTAAGGATTTTTCCTAGATAATTCTTCAAAAAGTTGGTCAAGAGCCTTTGGAACTAGGGCAATTATGACCTCTAAAAAATCCTGAAAAGCCTTTTCTCCTCGGAGAACAGGTGCAAGGGTCTCACCATTACCTTTTTCCCCAGTGTATTCCATAAGTTCCCTTATCATTGGCCGTTTAATTTCCGGGGTTGAACTATAAATCTGTTCAACCCTCACTTTGTTGCTTAAATCAACTGGAAAAATCGCCACCACATCCTCTCTAACCCTTGTTTGAATGGGTTTTCTCTTAATGTTCGCACCATATTTTTGGTAAATTGTTGCCTTATAGGCCTGTTCCCTGTAAATAAACTCACTTGCTGCAATCCTGTATAGCCTGTTTAAGTCCGATTCAGTAAGAGCATGTACTAATCCTGTCTCAATAGAAGGAAAGCCATTGAAAAACCCAGCCTCAATGGCTTGTTCAATAAACCTCACTTTTTTACCTTCCTCAACTATGCTTTTTGAGAGAGTCTTGACCAAAGTGCCACTAGAGATGGCTTCATAACGAGCAATGCCTCGCTTTCTAAGCTCAAGATTAGCGACATGAGCCAGCAAAGGGGATCTCGTATAGTTTGCCGAGCAGATAAATTCGATGTACTCGACCATAAATTAATGATTCATCTG
>CAIWSB010000033.1 GCA_903915225.1 uncultured Candidatus Woesearchaeota archaeon | reverse complement strand
GCTGGCCAAGGCCCAGCGTGATATTTCTGTTGCTGAGTTTTTTGAGAAGAACAGGCACCTTTTAGGGTTTGACAACCCGAGAAAAGCACTGCTCACTGCAATCAAGGAGGCTGTTGACAACGCCCTAGATGCGTGTGAAGAGGCTGACATTCTTCCAGAAATTGATGTGCAGATTGTAAAGATGGGCGAGAATATTTTTCGGGTTATTGTTGCAGACAACGGCCCAGGTATTGTGAAAGAGCAGATTCCGCCCATATTTGGTAAGCTTCTTTACGGGAGCAAGTTCCATGTTCTAAGGCAGCAGCGCGGCCAGCAAGGGATTGGCATTTCTGCTGCAGCACTCTATGGCCAGCTGACCACAGGTAGGGGAATCAAGATAATTTCCCGAATCGACCCAAAAGAGCCGGCCCATTATTATGTAATTAAGATAGACACCAGAAAAAACAAGCCTGACATCATGGAGGAAGGGATAATTGAATGGGACAAGCCTCATGGCACAGTGATTGAGGTTGATATTGAGGCAGAATACAAGAAGGGAGATTTGTCTGTTGATGAATACCTCAAGCAGACCGCCATTGTGAATCCTCACACTACTATCATTTATACGAATCCCGAACTCAGCCAGGAGGTTTACGTGCGGGCAACAGACAACAAGCCCAGACTATCCACTCCGATAAAGCCGCACCCTCATGGCATTGAACTAGGCCGCTTGATGGACATGCTCAAGTGGACAGAGAGCAAGACAGTCCAGTCGTTTTTGATTGGGGAATTCTCCAGAGTAGGGGCAACAACAGCCAAGAAAATTCTTGAGGAGGCTGCAATACTGCCGAATGCGAAGCCCAAGATGCTTACGCGCGAGCAAGGCATATCCCTCATTGAGGCAATCCGCAAGACATCAATCATTGCTCCCCCTATGGATTGCATATCGCCAATCGGAGAGGAGCTAATACTCAGCGGGCTTAGGAAAGAGGTCAAGGCAGATTTTTATACAGCAGTCTCTAGGCCGCCGCAGGTTTACCGCGGAAATCCATTTATCATTGAGGCTGGAATTGCTTATGGTGGCGAGCTTGATGCAGAGGCCCCTGCGAAAATCATGAGGTTTGCAAACAGAGTCCCATTGCTCTACCAAAAGGGGGCATGCGCAATCACAGATTCAGTCATCGGCACAAACTGGCGTTCCTATCATTTAAAGCAGCCATCTGGCTCACGCCCCCTCGGCCCGCTTGTTTTAATTGTCCACATGGCATCTGTTTGGGTGCCGTTCACATCTGAAGCTAAAGAGGCAATTGCCCATTACCCAGAGATTGTCAAAGAAGTCAAGCTGGCTCTACAGGAGTGCGGCCGGCAGCTCTCAATTTACCTTAGCAGGAAAGCCAAGGCATCAAGGGAGATTAAACGGTTCGAGTATTTGAAGAAGTATGTGCCCCATGTGGCTGAGGCTTTGAAAGAACTGAATGACCTCAGCGATTATGAGGAAGAGAATATCCAGAAGATTCTTTTGGAGGTTTTAGAGGATGGGAGAAGCGTTGAAGAAGATAGCGGAGATTTCGAAGAGGATGTATCAGACGATCCTCGCAAAGCAGAAGCCCCAGATGAGCATCCCGATTCGCTCACTGAATAACGTTGAGTTCGACCCTAAAGAGGGTTACCTGGTGCTTCTGGACGGCGTCAAGACAAGGACGCTGACAGCAGGCACTGTGAAGACCTTCGCCCAGACCCTCCGCGTGATGGCGCTCTCAAAAGAGCTTGTTAAGGGGGATGACATTGCCACCAAGAGGGAGGCCTATTATGTATCCAAAAACTGGGGGGATGCAAGGTTCCATGAGCAGCCCGAATCAGACAATGTCATTGACGACCTTGAGGCCATGTTCGGTGTGAACAGGGAGATTCTGGGCTTCATACCTGAAGAAAAAGGTGGTGCTGTATCTGGTAACTTGGTTGTTATCGATGCTGACCCTGAAACAGGCAAGGAGATAAAGATTGACTGCAGCAAGATGGGTTCAGGGGCTTATTCCATTCCTAATTCGGTGGAGAATCTTCAGTTTGAAACCAAGGCCAAATTTATTCTGGCAATTGAGACCGCAGGTATGCACCAGCGCCTTGTCAAGCACGGCTACTGGAAGAAAGCCAATTGCATTCTCATCAGCATGGGTGGCGTTCCGACGCGCGCATGCAGAAGGTTCATCAGGAGACTGAGTGATTCTGCTAAACTCCCAGTTTATGGGTTTGTTGACGGTGATATGTACGGCTGGGCGAACATTTACAGGACTTTGAAGGTTGGCTCAGGGAATGCAGCCCACATAAACAAATTCTTCTGTGTGCCCAACGCAAGGCTTTTTGGCATAACAACTGATGACATTATCAAGTACGACCTGCCAACCCACCCTCTTTCTGAAATTGACATAAAGAGGGGCGAGGATGCACTCAAGAATGACCCATTCATCAAGCAGTACCCTTCCTGGCAAAAGAACATTCGTGAACTGATAAAAATGAAAAAAAGGGCAGAGCAGCAAGCCCTGGCCAAGCACGGTTTGAACTATGTTATGGAGAAGTATCTACCGGATAAGCTCAAGGATGAGAGCACGTGGCTGCCTTAAGGAATTGATGTTACTAATCAGTAGTAAAAAACCGTAAAGTTTATAAATGAAGGATTCTTTTCTCCTCTAATGGCTGATTTGAAGATCTTAAGGAGGGCTGGTGCATCTGATCAGATTATTCTTGTGGGGGCGGGCTCACCCCTTGAAAGGACTGCAGTCGGGTTTGGAAAGAAGACAGGAGCCAGCGTGGCCTCTGTGAGGCTTGATGAGGTTGGCAGATGCGAAAAACAAGTATCTTTGAAGAATATTCTCCAAAGTGACGGAAAGAGTGTGGATTTTGAGATGCCTTTAGGGGAATCATTTGTTGCTAGAATAAAAGGGAGTGTGACGCCCCGCATTTCACCTTATGATGGACGCACTTATTACAGCTTCAATAGGCTTCCAATAACCCTTGAGGCTGTGGTGGGCAAAGTTACACCAGCACGGGTTGTTCTTGATTCAGCTGAGTTTCAGTCAGATACGATGTATAAGATAAATTCAAAAAACACACTATTCTCAGTTGATTATTACGGGGGACACATCGATGTTAGTTTGAATCCCGAATTGAAAAACGGTTCATTTCAAGTGCTAATGGAGCTTGTGAGAAGGTATGGGGACAATCTCAAGAGCATCATGCTGCTTGAACCCAAAGAGAGGTTCCCCTTCATCGACTTCTTCCCGTTGTTTGCTGATCCAGATATCTTCCTTAAGGGGTTCCCAGAGCAAGGGTATGCCATTGGAAGGCTTCCTTTTTCAACAGACCAGGATTTCGAGGGATTATTGGCCAGTCAAAGGAGTTGGGAGGAGAGGAAGGATAAGAATGCCTGTCTGGTGATTGTGGAAGAGAACCCTAAAAGATTGGATGATCCTGCAATTTATGATGGATTCGGGAATCCCATTACGATGTTTAAGGGCATGGACATCCACACTATCACAACAAAGGAGGAGCTCATTCCTTATCTTCTTCAATATGATATTGTCTGCATACATGCACATGGCAACGAAGAAGGACTTTATTTCCGTGATAGAAGAGTTGGTAAACAGAGGTTTCATCCGTATGACATCCCAAAACTTCCCCACCATCCGCTGATAATTGCTGAGGCCTGCGACGCATATGCTGCTCTTGGAGAGGGTTTCATCAGGCAGGGTGCAATTGGGTTTGTTGGCAAGAGCCTTGAGTATTACGCTCCCAGCACAAGATACTATTTGCAGGACTTTGACACCCTTGGAGAATTGGTTGCATTGGTTAACAATGATACAGTTGGTGGAGGTATTCCCTTTCAGATACTGGGAAACCCCGCATTGAGGCTTCAATAGTTTTGCCCCAGAAGATTTAAAAAGCCCTCTTCTTTTTTGCAGAAGCAAGGACTCGTAGCATAGTCTGGATAATGCGACAGCCTTCTAAGCTGTAGACCGAGGGTTCGAATCCCTCCGAGTCCGTTTCTAATACATTTCTCAAAAATTGAATTAATGAATTTCTTTGATACGGACTCGGAGACCAGGAAGCCCAAAGGTTTCCGCTGCCCCAAAGTCCGTTTCTAAATTCTGTATCAAACCCATTTACCTTCGTAATTCTATTCGACACGGATTCAGGGGCTCGGAGAACCACAGTTCTCCGTATGCCTCCGAGTCCGATGGTTCAGAAACCTCCGTTTCTATCTGCCTTCAAGTCCGTTCTGCTTCCGGATTGGCACGATTATATTGCTACTTAATAGTATTGACAATCCAAATGTTTATAAGTTTGCAGTGAAACTTAGCCATTATGAGCAAGCTGACTGGGAAGATACGCAGGACCGCTGCAAAAATCAGCAAAGGTTTCTTTATAGGAGTTGGTGTGTACGCTGCAATATCCTTAGGCGCCCTGACAGCCAATTCATTGATGCCTGCAAATGAGAGAACTGCTGTCCTCACCGGTAGGATGAATAACCAGCCTGTTTTAAACGCTGTTAGAACTGCAGCAGATCTATTCTTTATGTACGCGCCTGTTGTAATAAATGAGAATCTCCATGGGAGCAAGGTGACTTACAATCTTAATGCAACCAAAGAGCAAGTGTTAGAAACGCTTGCAGATACTGAGTTCAGGAACATTGTGCTTATTGGGCACGGCTCAAATTCGAGCTTTTGGGCGTCCGATGGAGACGTCACAAGCTATGATGTGCTTTGTGCTGGGATTGAAAGAAAGCCAGGCCGGCTTATTCAGTACACCTGTGGTAGGTCCTACGGAGGCTATCCCTTGGGTGCGACAATACTTCAAGACCCCGGCAAATGGTTCCATTTTAACGGAGTTGTTTCTGATATTGAGGTTTATGCTGCCTCAATCAAGAACGTTTTTAGCTCAATCTAGACTTGCTTGAGCACAACCAGTGTGTCGGTCTTCTCAATGCCCGGGAGATTCCTCAGCTTGTCAACAACAAAGCTGTTCAATGCCTCAACATTTTCCACCCACACCTTAATCACAAGGTCTTTCTCACCAGCAATTATTGAGACACTTTCCACCTCAGGAAAGCGCTTTATGCGGCTCGCTAATGTTGCCTGATTCAGGTTTCCCTTCTTTAGCTCGGTGTAATCCACTGTCGCCAGTATGTGCGCGCAAACCTCAAGCCCGAGCTTCTTTGGGTCAACCACGGCAGTGTAGCCTTTAATTACACCCTGCTGTTCAAGCCGCTTCATCCTATTGTAAGCAGTGGTAACTGGGATGAGGCATTTCTTTGAGATTTCCTGAGCAGAGAGCCTTGCATTTTCCCGTAGCGCATCAAGAATTTTCTTATCTTTTGAATCCAGTCCTTCCATATGCTGAATGTTTATTCTGCTTTAGTTTAAATATCTTCCTATTTTTGGAATAAATAATCCTATTTTTAACCGATATAATTAAAAATAACCTTAAAATTTAATAATTTTGATAAAAATGTTCCAAATACCAGATATCATATTGATGTTCAGCACCTTCATAATGGATAGGATGAATCCAGTCTATTTCTAAATTTTTCAATACAATTCGGAGGTGTTTATCATGGTTCAGAAACTTATTTCACGCTTAAGCTCAGAGAAGCTTCCGGCGATTTTGAGGATACAGACAGTTGCCTTGAGGGCAATTTCAGATTACATGGAAGGGCAAAATGTCCCGCAGATAATGCCAATACTGCTCTCACCAATCACAGACCCTTTAAACCACGAGGTTTTTGATGCAGAGGTGAGCTACTATGACCAACGTCTCCAGCTTACCAGGAGCATCACAATACACAAGCCACTAATCTTGATGGGGCATCTGAAGGGGTTTTTCTGCTTCTCGCCAAACATCCGCTTAGAGAAAGCAGAGAAATCTAAAACCGGGCGCCATCTCATAGAGTTCACCCAGGTGGAGATGGAGTTCAAGGAATTTGACAAGAAGCGCTTCATGGGTTTTGTTGAGGGCCTAGTGAGGCATGTTATTTCAAGAGTAATTGCTGAATGTGCCGACGAGCTCAAACTTCTGGGGAGAAAGCTAGAGATTCCAGAAGGCCCATTCCGCACGTTTGAATCCAGTGAACTGGCTGCTGTACTCGGAGAGGGCTATGATGATAAACTATCAGAAACTTCAAGGCAACCCTTTTGGGTACTCTCTCTTAAAAGGGAGTTCTATGATCGCGAGGATAAGGAACGCCGTGGATATTACCACAACTATGACCTAATCTGGCCAGAGGGTTTCGGCGAAGCCCTATCTGGCGGTGAGCGTGAGTTTGAATACAAGGAGGTAATACGCAAGATGAAGGAGCGCCACATGGAGATTGAGCCATATGAAAGTTACCTTCGCATACTCAAGACCGGCAATGTGCCAAGGACAGCTGGCGGTGGTCTCGGAGTTGAGCGTCTAGTACGTTTCCTCACTGGCCTCCGGGACATAGATGAGGTTACACTCTTCCCCAGGAAGGCTGGCGCGAAAATAGAGCTCTAGTAGTTTTCAGCAAGAACCTCGTAGAAGGCTGTTGGGTGCTTGCAAGCCGGACAGATTTCAGGCGCCTCCTTGCCTTCATGCACATAACCGCAGTTTGTGCAGTGCCATTTGATGACACCTTTCTTTTTGAAAACCTCACCGCTGGCCAAGTTTGAGATTAGCTTTCGGTACCTGCTCTCATGGAATTTCTCAACCTGCGAGATCTCCTCAAATGACTTGGCTACCTCTTCAAAACCCTCATGCTTGGCTACCTTTGCAAACTCCGCATAGATTGAGGTCCACTCCATGTTTTCCCCTGCTGCCGCAGCCTCAAGGTTTGTTTTGGTGTCCTTAATCATGCCCGCTGGATAACCAGCTGTTATCTGGACCTCGCCACCCTCTAGGTACTTGAAGAAAATCTTGGCGTGCTCTTTTTCATTGTCAGCAGTCTCTATGAATATGTTGGCAATCTGCTCAAACCCCTCTTTCCTGGCCTGCGAGGCAAAGAATGTGTACCTGTTCCTGGCCTGCGACTCCCCGGCAAATGCAGTGAGCAAATTCTTCTCTGTCTTTGAACCTTTGATAGATTTCATACGTATCACCCCATTGTCTGAAATACTGTGCGAGTTTATAAAATTATCCGAGTTTCAAGAAAAATTTATAAGCATTACCTCCAAACTAAGTTAAATGATTCCAGTAATCTTATGGATTGTAATGGGCATAATTATTCTATTGCTTTTGGTCATGATTGTTGTCGGAGCAAGAGGGAAGCGGCAACCCACGGATTTTTACAACTTGTACCAAGCGGGAATTATATGGATGGTATTTAGCATCCCCACGAAGAGTTTTATCTTCCTTGCGATAGGGATGTTTATGTCTGTAATTGGAATGGTTAATAAGGCCAAGTGGAAAGCCAACAGTAGGGGTTTTGGAAAGCTGGATAAGAAGGCTAGAATAATTCGGGCGATTCTTATTGGTGCTCTTTTGGGGCTATTGATTTCTGGAGTTTATGTTGTCTTTATGGGAAGTGCGTAATCATCTTTTAAAGTACTTCACAACCAGTTCTCTCATCTCGTTTTCTCTCTTATCAGCTTCCTGATCCACTGCCTCAAGCGTGACCTTTTCTGGGATGTAGCCCAAGTTTATCAAGCCCACCCAGCCGCAAAGGGAAGCAAAATGCTCTTCACTTGGGACCTTGGACTTAACAAGCTCAGGCTCAGTGAATTTTGAGTAAATCTTATCCTGAAGGCCGAGCTGCCATATAATGTGGCCTCGCTCATGGCTGACTGTGGCAATCTTTTCCTCTTGCTTGAGGCCAGGCTCATAGACAGCAGAGTAGACTTCAATTGCACCCTTATTCGTCGCAATCTTAATAGGGAACATTACGCCGTAGTTATCACCAAAATACCCCTCAGGCAATGGCTCACTCTTAAGCCCCATCTTCAGTTCTTTCAAGAAGGCGGGGAACTCTTTCAATAGGGTATCGCAGTATTGCTTGGATGGGGCTTCCACTTCCTTGTAGAACTGATATGGGGCCAGCTTAACCTCTAGGCCTAATGACCAGAAGTTTAAGTTCCCTGATGAGAAACCTTTTTCGACCAGGAACCTGGCAAGGTGTATGATTTGCCTTCTCCTCCTCAGCTTTGGCGGCAAGGGCACAGATATTGGTAGGTCTATTAGCTTGTCTTCCAACCCTCTAATAACCCTTTTAATTCTCCCCATCATTTATCCCCATATTATGAGGATACCCCGATTTTTAAAGTTGTCCCCTGCCTCTTATCAACTACGGGGGGCAAAGATGTTGATATACTCGGTGGGACCGAAAATGCCATCCTCTCGAGGGGGTTTCCTTCACAGGAAAGCTTTAAAAAGGGTCGAAATTAACATGATTCTATGGCTGCAATTACGCCATTCCAGCTTTATGTTGGGATGATAATCAGTGGTGTCCTTTCTGGCATAGGCGTGGCAACAGGAATGTATCTTGCCAACAAATATCTGCTGAAAAACACAGAGCGCATGGTGCAGAGGCTAGAGAAGCAGGTTAGCCTTATTTCTAAGAGGATTAAGCGTGAAAAAAAGAGGCGCCGCAAGGCCAAACTTTAAAAAGCGGTTGTGTTTTCAGGGGTTTAATGCAGGAATGGCCAAATCCGGTAAGGCGAGTGGCTGCAGACCACTAGATTGGGGGTTCAAATCCCTCTTCCTGCTTTCTTCTTTTCATATATTTATAATGTGCTTCTAATCTAAGAATCAAAAAAGCAGGAAGAGACTCAGAGAACCAGAGTTCTCTGCTTGCCTCTTCCTGCTCTATTTTTCTTAATTTCCCTGCTTTTGAACCTTTGGATTAGCTTTATTAATTTCCATTCATTGATGATTTAATGGGGGGTGGTTTTGATGGCAGTTAACTTGGGAGATAGCTTTGAAAAGAAGAAAACCATTACTTATGTATATGGAGTCCAGACAGCTTACGGTGGCGCACTCGGTGGGCTTGACATCAACATTGAGCCTCCATTTGATTGGAGTGATTTGGAGCAGAGCCTTTCTTATATTGCGTTAAATCTTGAGGGTAGCCACTCTCACGAGTTCAGGGATTGCCACATCGAGGCTAATCCTTTAAACCGAAAGTATCTTCTCAGAACTAAAGAGGGTGAGCCAGTTGTTTTGACACTCCAATGGCCCCATGGTAGACTGCCTTCGAGAAAGGTAGTGATTAAAGTTGAGCACTTTGCTGCCAGTAAGGAGGCTTTGGAGAGCCTTGAGGCAATGATTAAGTCCTGCGAGCGATTCAAAGAGGGTTCAAAGAGGGAATACCTTTTCAAGAAGTTAGAAGAAGAGGGCCCTGGAAGTTTCTTGTACTAATTGAGGGCCAGTTCTAGGAACAATTTGGAGCTAAAAAACGGGATTACTTCCCGTTCCCTCCTCCATTTCCGTTCCCATTCCCTCCGCCGTTCCCGTTACCGCCCCCATTATTGTTGCATGGGCTTCCTGGGTCGCCGCAGGTCTGGTTGCTGTTGTCGTCATCATTGTTGCCCTTATTGTCATCTGCAACCCCATCTCCGTTTTTATCATGTCCGGGCGGTGGGCAGTCCGGGCCGTTACCGACACCATTATTACAACTAACCTTGCCAGGATCAACTGGCGGTACCACTGGCGGGGTGACTGGGGGAGGGATTACTGGCGGTGGCACAATTATGGCTGTTTGTGCAACAGTGCCTCCGAATGGCATGTAAAGGATTTCATTAAATCCGCTATTGCACCCATCACTCAGCAACCCAATGTCTATCACAGACCCATCCAACGAGCATCTGAGGGATTGGAGTGCTCCGTTGTCACCTATGCTTAAAAGGTCATAATATGAAAGCCCTTTTTTCCAGGCAATTGCACCATTCCAATTTGCAGCCAAGGTTAGCTGGTTGTAGCTTGCTGTTGAAATTGAGCTTGTAATATCCAAAATCCCGTTGGGCAACTTTAACTCATTAGAAAGCGATTCCAAGAGAGAAAACGTTGAGGAATCTCCAAGAGTTCTCTCAATTAGTATATTGCAGTTAACTCCCACTATTCCTGTTATCTCACCAACACCATTAATTGAATAATCCGCCAACTCGGCCCTGAAGGTGTTATCTGGATTCTTGTAATTTAGGATGAGCTCCAGAGTGTTGGTGGCTTTCACAACAACCTGGTCTTGGATTCCATCGCAGTTCAAATCAGCGCGGAAAGGCCCGGCAATGGAGTAAGTTTCTACCTTTACCCCTGCCTGGTCGCAGCTTTGTGATGGGCAGGTTGAGGAACTTGAGCTCGGTGTAGCGCCAACGATCATTGTTGCAGCCAGGAAAGGAGCAGCCACCATGCCTATTTTTCTAAGTACGTTTTTATATCCCCTAGAATATTTTGAATCCATACTAAACACCCCCTGAAGCACTAAGAGAAGCAAAAAGATTATTTAAAGTTTTCTGAGATATCTCCTCGAGAGTGTTGAAAATGCTAAAAATGAAAAAATTGGTTAGTCAAACTGATTTTTGAATGGTTTCATAAGCGCAGGTGCGCTTCTGAGTCACCATCCTAATCAATAATTACATTCCCTCTTGAGAATCCAGTTTCAAATCTCGGGCTTGCAATTGGATTCTTCGCCTTTGTGCTACTAAGGGTGACATACAAAGGCACGCCATAGTTGTCAAGAGCAAATCCCGAAATAGGTCCAACGAGCCTGAAATCACGCCCAAGGCTTACTGCTGTCCGTTCATGGAATTGGCATTGACCTATCTTCTCAAGGAAAGTGCTTACGAAGCCTTTCGGCCTTCCCAGCGCGAGATGTTCGTTACTGCTGGCAATGGCTTCAAGTGCGTAGCTTTCCACAATCTTATTGAAGTTTTTCCTCATTGTGCTTTGCTTGTCAAAAATATCTGCTCCTATGCTCAATCCCTTGTTGGCAACAAAAACCACAATACCCACAGAGCCGGGCACATAATCAAAGTTACTCGTGTAATCCTCAACATCGTGGGATCTTTGGGAAAATGAGTCCTCAATGTCCCCTGTGGCAGACTTTACCCCTAAGCCTACGGAGAGATTGTGAACCTCAGACCAGACCTCCTGTTGGCCATCGGCCATCATAACAGTCTGTGGGGCTCTCCTATTAGCTGAAAAAAACTTCCCTTCGAGTCCTGGGCTACTCCAGCGCCCATGCTGCACGCATTTCACCGGCACCTCACCATCAAAACCATTGGCCATCAAAACATTTGTTGCAATCATCCTGTTCTGCTTGCCACCAACAGCATATTCCCCCTGCATAATTAGAACCTTTTTACCAGTATTATTGGTAAAATGTAGAGTCGGCACACTGCCGGTCTCGGTGATTTTTAAGCCTGCGTTCATTGCCTCGTCAAACAGAAGATAGTCAAGGCCTGAACTCTTTCCCATGAGGGGAAACACCGCCATGTTCCTATAGGTTTGGGGCTCCCCAACCGTAAGCCCTGTTACATATTCAATAATATTTTCCATTTTTGTTCCCTCCCTAATACTTTTATTGAATAATATATTGAAAGCTAGTGTTTATAATTACCCGATGTACAAAACACGCAAGTACACAATTGTCCGTTTAGACCGTTAGGTTTTTAATCTCCTTTCTGTTCCCAATTGGAGATAGAAATTAGGTGAAAAAAGATGGAACCGATATTCTCAAAGCACGCTGAAGGACTGAAGCCTACGCCAATCAGGCGTTATTCTATGCTGGCTTCGCAAAGAAAAGACAATGTTAAGGTTATGAATCTCGCAATTGGGAATGTTTCGCTTCCAATGCACCCAGCTATGCAGGAAAGGATGTTCAACCTGAAGAAAAGCAGTTTCTCAAATGGTGTCGACCAGTACACAGAGACATTTGGGCTTGCTGAGACAAAACGCGCGTTCCTGCACGTGATTGAATCCAGCGGATTCTCAATCGAGGGTTTAAGACCCATAGTAACCTCAGGTGGCAGCCAGGCAATGCTTGTTTCAATACGATGCCTCTGCGATCCAGTTTACCAGGGAGACCGTCCCCTAATGCTCTTTGATCCGGCTTATCCAAACTACAAGACAATCAGCAAGAGCCTAGGGGTGAGGACTGTATCTGTGCAGAGGATTTTGCAGGAGGAAGGGGAATGGACCCTGCCGGATAAATCCAACATTGAGAGCCTAATTCGTGCAGAGCACCCGGCAGCAATGCTAGTAATACCTTATGACAACCCCACTGGCCAGCTGCTCACTAGAAACAAACTGGTTGAATTGGCTGAGCTTTGCGTTAAGTTTAACATGTGGATGATTAGCGACGAGGCCTACCGTGAGCTTCAGTATGACGGGTCAAAACCAGTGAGCATTTGGGGTTTGGGTGACGTGCCTGGCCTTAAAGGGCGGCGCGTTGGAATTGACACAACCTCAAAGGTCTTCAATGCCTGCGGTTTGCGCATCGGTGGGCTGATTACTGACAACGAGGAGCTCCATTACAAATTTGTGGCAGAGGCTAGCAGCTACCTTTGCGCCGACAGGCTCGGACAACATATATTTGGGGCAATTGAGAGCATCACAATTGCTGATTTGCAGAAATGGTACAGTAAACAGCGTGAATACTATAAGCCATTAATCTCCGGTTTCCGCAATGAGCTTGTGAAAAGGCTTCCAGGTGTGATTGTTTCTAGACCCGACGCATCAATATATTCAGTCATAGACCTCAGAAACCTCGTGGATAAGAATTTCTCAGCAGAGGGGTTCGTGGAATGGTGCGCGACATCTGGTTATGTTGAGATGGGTGGGGAAAAAATGACCTTTCTCGCAGCCCCAATGGCTGGCTTCTACAGCCTCAAAGAAGGTGCCGTGAATCTAGGCAGGACCCAGATGAGGGTTGCTTACGTGCTTAGCCCCGAGGAAATGAAATTCATGCCTGAGCTGTTCTCTAGGCTGTTTGAGAAGTATATCGGGAAACCTTAGGGCGCTTTTTTGTGGCCCCTTTTGATTCCAGCTGTTTTATTTTATCATCAAGTTCTTCAATGCAGGTAACAGGAGCAATAAACTCATATTCACTCGCTCCACAAGGGTAAGGGAGAGCTACTCTTGGATCATAAAAAGAAATTGCGGTGGCTACATTGCAATTCTGAGCTTCAACGCCCCGATCTCCTTTTCTAAAAACAAAACCCTCTGTAAATATATAACCATCTGGCTTAGTAACCCGCAAAAGCTCCTTGAAAATCTTCCATTGTTCAACCCTCTGATAATACCTCAGGACATAGGTGCAAATGGTGATATCTGCTGAGTTGTCTTTCTCAGGAATATTCCTTGCATCTCCAAAATTAAGCAGGGCTGCTAATCTTCCAGTAAATTCCTTCCTTAAAGCGTAGTAGAATGTGGTTTCATCGTATTCAAACACAGGGTCAAATTTTTTAGTTTCAATGAAATACCTCTTCACAGCTTCCCGAACCCTTGGGTGTAAAAGACTCTCAGTGGTATGATACTCAGCCAATCCTGCTCTTGCCTCAGTTAGCCTGCTCTCACAATTCTCATAACCCTTAACTTTAACATCCTTATCTGCTACTTCTTGGAGAAAATCCTCTAAAAGCAGAAGGTTTGCTCCTGTAGAGCAACCAACATCAAGCACCAATATGCCTCTTTCACCCAATTGTTTGATTCTGGGTGGTGATGGAGTTGAACCCTCTGGGATTTTTGCGCACCAGAGACCATTGTTGGACATAAATTGGGGATTATCATGAGGCAGATCTGGGGAAAACTCAAAGTTAGGATTGGTCAGGAACTGAATTATCGGGTGTTTCCTGGTTAATTGATATCGCTCTCCACCCGCATATCTCCCAATCCTGGTGGTTTCAATTCTTCCAATAAAATGGGGCATATCCTCAATAAAATCTGTTTTCCTTTATAAATTTTAGTATTATTACCATTACTTAATAGTAAAATTTCTCAAACCATTATCTCCTATTAGTTAATATTGTATAATATTGTACCAATTCCCTGCCAAGATTTCACCCCTCAAGCGTCATCTCCAAAGATATTTATACCGGCTATGGTGTTTGTTAATTAATGAAATGGAAGCCCGTGCTTTCAGTTATTATTTCTGCTATCTTGTATTCAGTTTTTTTATTCATTAACAGGATTTTCCTCAAAGACAGGATTGAGCCTTTGGCCTTTGCATGGGGGTGTGCTGTTTTTGGAGCGGTTTATGCCCTTGCGTATATCTTAGCAACACATTCATTTGGTGACCTCAAGAAAATTCCCACGAAAAGCTGGTGGAATATTCTTTTTCTCTCTTTATTTGGCACTATTTTCATAAGGACATTGCTCGTCTTCGGGCAGTCTATGACAACTGCCACAAACACAGCATTCATTCAAAGGACAGCCCCTGTTTTTGCACTTCTTTTCAGCATTTTCCTCCTCAAGGAGAAAATCCAGGCAAAGAAGATACTATATCTCTCGATGATGATAATTGGAGTATTTCTGTTGTCTGTTGTTGATAAGTTCTCAGCCAGCTTGGGAAACATCTTAATTATGGGAACAGCAATAGGAATTGGATTTGACCAGGCTTACTCCCGGAAGATTATAAAGAATGGTGTTTCCCCTTACCTATTGACTGCTTTGATTTATTTGTCTGGTTTTGTCTTTCAAAGTTTAATCACGCTGCTATTTTCAAAGTTCCCAACCTCCGGGTATGGCATTTTTGCCATCTCTGGGTTTCTCCTTATTGCCTCAATACTTTTCCGAAACATTGGGCTTGACACGCTAAAGGCGG
Organism: uncultured Candidatus Woesearchaeota archaeon; assembly: GCA_903915225.1. Classification (GTDB taxonomy): domain Archaea; phylum Nanobdellota; class Nanobdellia; order Woesearchaeales; family B29-G15; genus B29-G15. The sequence continues at coordinate 14,825 of CAIWSB010000033.1, read as the reverse complement.
GTGTTGTCAGCTCACTTCTGCTGCTTGTTCCTGTCTTCACTGCCATCCTTGGTTTTGTTTTCTTGGGAGAGAGTTTCAGCTTTATGCAGTACATTGGCGCCTTCCTGATTCTGGGGTTTGGTTTCCTCCTGATGAGTTGATTTCCCACAAAGTATTTAAAAGCCCGCCAAAACATCTTAGAAAGGAGGTTTTTACTATGGCATTTGACAAGGAATTGGACAAGCAATTATTCTCGGAGACAATAGACTTTGAGACAACCAGGATTACTGTTGCGGTCTTCTCTTACAATGAGGGTATACCTAAGCTGCAGCTGGCAAGGGAGAACCTCAACACAAACGACGGGAGCTGGACCTGGGCCAAGCTGGGCAGGATGACCAAGAAAGAGGCAGAAGCTATTATTCCAATCCTCCCAAAGGCAATTGTACATATGAAGTAGGAAGCTTTAATTTTTTATTTCGTTTCCTTTAAACGTTTCCCTGATGACTATTCCAGCAGATTTCAAGAGTACTCTTGGCAGGATTCGTGGGTTGAAAAGAGTATTGACAGAAATATCTCCTTCGTGAGTGCAAGAGCATTTTGTTTTGCTAATCCATTTTCTCACATCAGCGGCCTTCCTGCCATGCCAAATCTTGGCAAAATCATAGCCCTCTTTCCTTAAATTTCCTATGCAAGCCTTGGATAGCATTTCGCAAGGATAAACATCCCCGTTGCTGTAGATTACCCCCTTAAGGGTGCCTGCATAGCATTGCCCCTGATATTTGCCTGCCTTTGTATTGTAGACCCAATCACGAATAGCAATGCTGTTGGCTGAAGTTAAGCTTCCAAGAATCAGGTTGAGGTAACCTTTCAACTTACGTTTTTTTATATAAGACTCGAGCCTCCTGCTCGCAGAGAGGTATTTCCCCATATCAACCTGCTTCAGGCTGCTGTCTCTCGGATCGCCACGTGTCAATGCAAGGTTAATTGCATCAGGCCCTAGTGAAGTTATATAGTCAATGGTTTCTCCAATGCAATCCTGATTGTATTTGGATATTGTGACTGCAATTGCCACATTTAGATTATTATGCCTTTGTTTGAGCTCCTTAAGCCTTTTGAATGTCGAAACAGCGTTTTTGAAGGCCCCATTTACGCCCCGAATCTTGTCGTGGACATCACCGATTCCATCCAGGCTCACCTCCAGGATTACAGACCCTGAATAGTCTTTAAGCAACCTGGTTGCCTCTCTTACGATAAAATCTGTGTTAAACCCATTTGTGGTAATTGATAAAATCCTGGTTTTGTTGTTCTTGAGAAAAACCTTTGCAATTTCAGGTAAATCCGGCCTCAGAAAAGGTTCCCCGCCTGTCAAACAAAGCACCAACAGCGGCCCAATAGTTTTCGAAATCTTGCTGATTTCGGCCAAATCCAGGGCCTTCTCCTTTGGTTTTTCCAACTCTTTCCAGAAAAAGCAATGCTTGCATTGAAGGTTGCAGGTTGAATTTACAAAGAAAGTGAGATAAATCGGGAGTGAGCCTTTTTTCATGAAAACTTTGGGTACGAACCCGATTAATCCCATATTAGACCTCGGAAAGCGCCAAATAACCATGAGAAATTTCTAGAGATGATAATCGGGACTGATTTCAAAGCAAATAGGGGACCCTGCCTTCTAATTAGAAAAGAAATGAAAGGGATATTGATAAGAACCAGAAGGGCTAGCATGGTAGCAGTAACTAGTAAATAAACCGAATTGAATGGAGCTGCAACAAGGCTCAACAGTAGCAGGCCGGTTAGGACTATCTCAAGATAATTTGTCTTGTCATGCAATGTTTTCTGGAAAGCAAGGCTCGGATGCCTGATAAAAAGTCTCATGCTGTTTTTTGTGTAGCCAAATTGCTGCTTAAGGTAGCCCTTTAGGGTTGTCTTAAAGCAATGCGTTACCCCATTATTCTTGTCCCAAAGGATTTTGCCGCGCAGGCTGACCTGGTTTGAGAAAAAAATGTCCTCGCCTGCCATTATATCCTCTGGAAAACCGCCCAATGCGAGGAAAACGTCCCTCTTGACACTGAAATTGCAGGTGCTTCCCGAAGGCATAAACTTACCAAATCTTCTCTCGCGGAACAGGAGTTCATAGAGTGCAAACCTTGAGAAGAAGCCCTTGTCATAGGAGTCATTATATTGTCCCGCCACTGCCTGGACCTTGTGTTTCTTGAAGTTGTTCCATATTTTTTGCAGCCAGTCCTTCGCAACAATGCAGTCTGAATCAACAAAAACCAGGATTTCACCCCGTGCGATTTTTGCGCCTTCATTCCTCGCAGCGGATGGCCCACGGTGATTTGCCCGGATCAGCTTTATGTTTCCAAATCTTTTTGCATATCTATCAGTAATTGCCAAAGAGCGGTCTTTGCTCCCGTCATCGACTGCAATAATCTCAAAATCTTTGTAGGAATTCTTTAGAATGGAATCAAAACATAGGGCGATTGTTCTTTCAGCGTTAAAAACCGGAATTATTGTGCTTATCATGTCCAGGGCCTGAATTTTTATTTTGTTAATTGCTTTGTATATAAAATTTCCGAAATGAAAATGTGAACATATGATAACAAAAACAAAAAAAAATATAAACTGGTTCTTTCTACTGAAATAAAAAATGGAAAATCATTCTGAGCAAAATCCGGTTGAACATAAAAACGGTCAATTTGAGCCAAAAAAATTCCTTTTCATAACTTTGGACTCCTTAATCGGTGATATTGCGTGGCAGATTGTCAAGGAAGGCCATGAAGTCAAGTATTTCACAGAGGTAGAGAGCGAGAAGGAGGTTGGCCAGGGATTTTTCCCAATGGTTGACAATTGGGAGAAATGGGTTGATTGGGCTGATGTCATTATCTTTGATGATGTTCTCGGCCAGGGCAAAAAGGCAAAGGAGCTTCGGGAAAAAGGGAAGAGTGTAATCGGTGGAACTCCTTATACAGATAGATTGGAAGATGACCGCACATTTGGGCAGGAAGAGCTCAAGAAAGCAGGCGTCCCAATTCTTCCATACAGGGAATTCACCTCTTTCGATGAGGCAATTGAGTTTGTAAAAGACAATCCCGGGAAATATGTGATTAAGCCGAGCGGTGAGGCGCAAAACCTCAAGGGGCTTCTGTTTGTTGGTGAAGAGGAGGACGGCAGAGATGTTATCCAGGTGTTGGGGGATTACAAAGAGGCATGGGCAGAGAAGATTCCAGTTTTCCAGCTGCAGAAGAAGATTACTGGAGTTGAAATTGCGGTTGGGGGTTTTTTTGACGGTAAGGAATTCATTTTTCCGATTAATGTCAATTTTGAGCACAAGAAGCTTTTCCCTGGCAACCTGGGGCCGTCAACAGGCGAGATGGGCACAACCATGTTCTGGAGCGGCCCTAACAGGCTTTTCAACCATACCCTCAAGAAAATGGAATCAATGCTCGCTGCCGAGAACTTTGTGGGTTACATTGACATAAACTGCATCGTGAACGGCAACGGGATTTACCCGCTGGAGTTTACCTCCCGGTTTGGCTACCCCACCATAAGCATCCAGCAAGAGGGCATGCTTACGCCCATCGGGCAGTTTTTCTATGAGCTCTCTCATGGCATGTCACCCAAGCTTAGGGTTAAGACAGGATTCCAGATGGGTGTGAGAATAGTCGTGCCACCGTTTCCATTCACAGATATTGAGACCTTTGAGGTAAAATCCAAAGACTCAGTCATCTTTTTCACAAAACCAACAGAGGGTGTGCACATAGAGGATGTGAAGAATGTAAAAGGGGAATGGCTGGTTACAGGACATTCCGGAGTTGTATTGATTGTCTGCGGAACCGGGCTCACCATGAAGCAGGCGCAAGGCCAGTGCTATAGCAGGATAAGGAACATTAAAATCCCCAATATGTATTACAGGACAGACATTGGTGACCGCTGGACAGAAGACAGCGATAGGCTCACTATCTGGGGATATCTCCGCGAGGTTTAGGCGCGTTTCTTCTTTTGAAAATACTCTATAGTCATTTCCCTATTCAGCATGTCATATGCCCGGGAGATGTCTCTGTCATTGAGGATAATCGTGGCTTCAGATTCTGTATTAACCAGGTCAACTATTGGTATGTTCTCCATAGCCAGGGTCTTGGTTATGGCAAAATAGAACCCGGGGACGTCAGCGTATTCGTGCGGAATCCTAATAGAAACGGAGGATATGCCTGCCCTCACCTTCTTAATTCTCTCTTCCTTGAGTATCTCCAAGAATCGCCTGCGGTACTTTTCGTTGCTAAGGATGAGAATCTCGTAGTCGCCATGGATAATGTTTAGTGTATCTCCTGATTCAAAATCCACTATCTCATAGAGCTTAATCAGCTTTTTGTTAATGCCAATGGATTTGGCAAGTGAAATCTCAAACAGCGATGACTTAACCAGCAGCTCGGATTTCTTTGTGAGCTTAACCCTCCTATGGAGCTCGGGTGCATTCCCCTCAACATAGCGCCTGATGGCCATGGATATGGCTGAGGGTTTTACCTTTTCACCAAGCTCGTTTTCGATGTCTGGTTTGAGCAAATCAGCCAGCGCGCCTATGTTTATGAGGTCCTTCATAAGGGCTTCGTGTATGAACGGCTTCTCCTGAAGCATCCTTTTCGTAATGTGTGCGGCAGTTACCATAACAAAATCACCCTACTTTTGTTAATTTTTTAACATTAGGTTATTATACTATTTAATGCTTTCTGTTTGGCATCGGGACGTCCTGTCCCAGGAGTCGTGATACAGAAATGGTTGTGAAAGAGACAAAAAACCTGGCTTCCTCTCTAGGCATACCCCAAAGCAAGGTAGAGACTTATGAAACATTTAAGCGCATTCAATATTCTATGTGCGACCAGCAGCAGGAAAACGGCGGGCTAGAGGCTTTTTTCTCAGAGGAGGAGCTTAAGCCCTACTATGAGGTTAGCGAAAGGCTTTCATCGAATGGGCATAATCATGCAGCTATCGAGCCACAAGAATACTGGCGCCTCCCCATGTACAGTCGGCAGAACTACAAGTAATCTCACTTGAATTTTGAGTTTGAACTTCGAAGAATTATTTTTTCAAGGTTTTTCCTTGCTTCATTGCCAATTTCTTTGGTCAGTCCAGGGTTAGCCTTTGCTAGATGCCCAAATCTCCCTTGAGTCTTGAGGTAATCAGAAACATCGGCCAGCTTTGAGGGGTCCATGTCTTTTGTTATGGAAGTATCTCCTTCGGCATTAACCAAATATTGGACCCAAAGCCCGGTTTCAATGGCCTTCCTAGCAATTTTTATTGCCTCACCTGTGCCAAACCTCCATCCGCGCGGGCATGGAGCATGTATCTGGATAAAGCCCGGGCCTTTTACAACATCATAAAAGTGGAAAACCTTGGCCATAAGATCAAATGGCTCGGCAAGTGACGCAGTGGCTGCCCAAACACCGCCATGGGCTGCGATAATATCCAGAAGCGGCTTTTTTTTCTCAAGCTTTCCAGGTATTGCCTCGCCAGTCTCGCTTGTTGTGGTCCAGGCACACAGTGGCGTTGAACTACTCCTTTGGATTCCGGTGTTCATGTAAGCCTCATTGTCAATCATGATGTAGAGAACGTCATGACCACGTTCAATCATTCCAGAGAGCGCCTGGAATCCGATGTCAGCAGTGCCGCCATCACCTGCAAAAACAATGACTTTCTCATTTTTGCCGTCCATCTTTATTGCAGCCTCAACTCCCGATGCAACAGCCGCAGAGTTTTGGAAAAGGCTGTGAATGAACGGAATTTTCCATGATGAAAGCGGATAAATTGATGAGAAAATCTCGCTGCATCCTGTTGCAACAACAGCGTTTGCGCCCTTTTCAGAATGCGCAACAGCATTGAGAACGTATCTAATAGCAAGGGCGTTGCCGCATCCTGCGCAGCTAGAATGCCCTGGGGCAAACAAATCAGCAAGGTGCTTATATCCATCATTCAGTTCACCTTGCGCTATCTCAGAGCTTTCAGGCACCATCTCAATGGCACCGCAGCGATTCTTCTCGTTTTCTGTTGGGGCTGTCTCGGTCTCACATATCCCGCAGCCTTTGCAATAATCATAGTTTATCCATGGCTTGCCTTTTACAAGCTCTGCGGGCTTCGAACTGAATGCTTCCTTGCCTCCAGGGAGCGCGTAGGAGAGCTTTCCCAAGTTGGCGGAGAGCATCCTTGTCAAATCCATGCCTGTGTAAATTGCACCTTCGGGGCAATAGCTTATGCACATCCCGCATTCCCTGCAGTTATCTTTCACAAAAGGTTTCTGGCCTTGCCTCCATTCCCCAGTCTTATTGGCAATTGAACTTCCGGGTTCCAAGTAAGCCTCAATCTTTCTCATTTTATTGAATGATAACCCCTGCGTGCTGCTTCCGCATTCTTCTCCTTCTCTTTTGGCATGAACTCATTAACGCGGGACTCAATGGTTGCCAAGTCCACTCCCAAAATCCTTGCAGCTGCACCAACAAGGGGTGAGTTGGGAAAATTACGTTTGAACAATTCGTTTGAGATTCCGGATGCGTCAACTGCATACACTTTGTACTTTGGGTTTATTTTAAGGTCAGATGCAGAGCCGTTGTAATTCACAATCACAACACCACCCTTAGCGAGTTCGCCAGTGTATTCTACCCGTGGCAGCAGCGAAGGGTCAAGCACAATGACAAGATTCGGGCTTTGGATAATGCTCCGGTCTCCAATCTTTTGAGAATCCACTCGGGTAAAGGCCATCATTGGCGCACCTTGGCGCTCTGGCCCGAAAGTTGGGAAGGCCTGTGTTGCCTTGCCTGTGCCGAACATAATGAATGAGAGTAGGTTTGCACCTGTCATAGCCCCTTGGCCGCCACGGCCGTGGAAAATAATATTTTTCCTGTCCTTGAAGACATCCTCAAATTCCTGTTTAAACGAAGAATCAATTGCCTCATCCTCTTCTCCAATCCAGAAGGGCCGGCCCCTGGTTCGTCCAACTGAGTGGCATCGCACCAGGTCGTTTATTATTGTTTGAATATCCCCTGTGCCCATGTTTTTCCCACCAAGACCCAATATATAATCTTCCATAAGCTTGCCCTTCTCTGCAAGAACACTAGCCAGGTCAGAATGGATTGCCCCAAAGTGCCCAATGGAAATGTTCCTCTCAATCACGCCCACAACCTTTGCATCGCCAAGGGCTTCTTGCAAATCCTCCCCAGGGAAGGGCCTATAGAAGCGAAGGTCGACATGGCCTATCTTGTATTTCCCCCTATATCCTTGCAGGACCTCGCGGACTAGCTCACCCACAGAACCAGTTGAAACGAGTACGATATCTGCATCTTTTGTGTTGTGTGCATCAAGTATACCTGGGCCAGGACGGCCGAATACTTTTTCGAATTCCTCTGAGGCCTCCTTAATTATTGGTATTGTATACCTCATGGCATCCTGCATCTGCTTTCTTGTTCCCATATAGTGCTCTTGGAGCATAGCATAACCAATCGTCTTTGGGTTTTTCGGGTCAAGAATATTCAGTGGATTGAAAGGTGGCAGGAATCTATCCACCTCTTCTTGTTCAGGAATCTCAACAGGTTCCATTAGGTGGCTCAGATTGAAGCCATCCATGCAAACCATGCAAGGTAACCCTACTTTTTCAGCCACCCTATAGGCAATCAATATGCCATCAAGTGCAGACTGGTTGTTGGGAACATAGTGCTGCATCCAGCCAGAGTCGCGGGCAGATATGCTGTCCTGCTGGTCATTGTGGATATTTAGCGGTGCCGACACAGACCTGTTTGAAACACCCATTACCATGGGAATCCTTAAGCCCGCTGCATTGAAAAGAGGCTCCATCATGTACAATAGCCCTTGAGAGGCAGTTGCAGTGAATGTTCTCTTGCCCTTAAGTGCAGACCCAATCAAAAAGCTAGGTGCAGAATGCTCTGATTCCACATCATAGAATTTGCCCCTCAGCTTGCCATCAGCAGCCAGCTTAGAAAGGTACTCAACAATCAGTGTTTGTGGCGTAATTGGGTAAGCGGCGACAATAAAATCCCCTGCAAGATTAACTGCAGTTGACATCGCAGTGGATCCATTAACAAGTATTGGCTTTGAACCCATATTTCCCCCCTGAATAGTTGACGCAAGCTCGCTTATATACTTTATCCAGGGTTTAAAAATGTTTGAAAATGCTTCTCTTCAAATTTGAAATGAATTTCTGAATTGTTTTTTTTACTCCTTTGAGAAACTTGAGTTGATGTTGCACATGCCGCATTTCACGCAGCCGGCGCGGGCTTGGGCAAAGCCTGCTAACTGCATCGCCTTGTTGATATTTTGCAATCGCTTAACAAAAACTGAGAATCTCTCAACCATTAAAGCTTGGGCGTAATTAATGGGTAAATCTTTCTCAAGCTGCTTCCAATACGCATCTCCAAGTTTGCTGGCGGGCACAGCCCTGCTGATGAGCATCTCCGGAATTACGTTGCCTATGGAAGCCAGCTCTTTGATAAAGCGTGGAACGTCACCTTCTAATTCTGGATAGAAATTAAGCTGAATCACAGTTGAGACCTGGAAACCGCATTGGGATAATTTTTTCATTAAATTAAGATAGGTATCCCTGCTGGGCTTTGCAGGACACAATTTTTTTCGTGCTTTGTCATCAATGAGCTCTATGTTTATCATAAATGTGTCAACATAGTTTAACCTTAATTTGGTCATAAATCTCTTTAGGTCAGAACCTTTGAATGAGAAAGGCCCAACCTCTGCTGCGATTGGGATGCCGGGATAATTTCTCTTAATTGCTTTTGCCATAGCACCCACGAGCCTAAGGTCATCACCTGGTTTTGGGGGTTGCCCTGTATTGATTGTGATTGTGTTGATTTTGTAGCCAATCTGCCCAAGTGTTTTTAGTTCAGCAAGCATTTGTTTTTGGTCTAAAGGTGATTTTCCTAGAGCTGAGCCGACAGAGCAGAACTCGCACTGTTTTCCACGATCGAAAAAGGCACAACCTGCAAATGCCATGACACCAACAGCCCCTGAGGCAGTTGGGAGGAGATTCTTTACTGACATCGGCACTTTCATTGGAGAATCTGATGCAATTATTTGCTGTCCAGTTAGTTCATTCTTTAGAGTTTTTCCGTCGTAAATCAAAGGACTATACCTTGCACCGATCATGCTGAATTGCGTCGGGACTTTTACCGGAACTTTATCTTCAAGAAGAACATTCCTGGCTGCGCTGAATCCTGCCCTTTTCAGGGAATTTGGGTTTAGAGGGTCGATTGTTCCGGTTACATCACGGGCGCCAAAAAAGAGTCCGGCAATCTTCCACATCCCAACCTTTCCGTAATTGGATTCAAGAATTCTAAGGAGAGAGATAAACTTGCGTTTTGTGCCAATGAAGACAACCACCAGAAATTAGAGTTTTATAACTCGTGAAGACAACCAGCACAGCTGGTGCATTTGTCCTCTGAAGCTGCATTAACCATAATACCCCGTGATTTGCGCTCTTTTAAAAAGTTAACGGTTGGATAGATTACGAACTAGAACTCAATATTTTTCTGAATAACCTTATGGCCCTGCGCCCTAAGCATTTCATATGCCTGGTCCAGCTTTGGGTCAGTTGAGAAATCCACCACTGCTGACGGAACCCGAGTTATTGGCTTGCCTTCCGGGTAGAAACCACTCAGATACGAGCTGATTCTTTTTGAGATGCCTGCAGCAGTCTCATCAAATTTTGCTTGGTAAAACCCGCCCCAGTGCATTGTCATTTGGTATCTGGAGCCGTCCAAAACAACCAGCATTGGCTCCTGCGCGCCTGGGAATTCAGCTGCAATCCTCTCCAGAAGTGAGGCAATCTTCTCCTCATCAACACGCCCCCGCATGATGTCCAGAAATTTTGGAGATCCCTTTGTTTTTAGCACCCTAATTTCCATTGTACAGTGGTAGAATAATGGAATGAAAGATAAAAAAGTTTCGGTGTCATCACTTAATTGCAGCCTCAAGGTACCTGATGTTGGCCAAGCGCCCCTCTTCGAAGAGCGTCCTGCCAGCCTCGGTCCTGTACCTGATGCAGTGCAATATCTCAGCTGATTTCCTCGTCCAGGTCTCTGGATCAATGCCCCACTCGGTCCTCAGCTTCTCTGATTTCACAGGGAAGTCCGGCCTGCCCATGTTTGCAATGTCAGCATCACACACGCACTCCTCAAGCCTGCTCTTGGGGCATTGGGGCACCTTTGTGGGGATTATGCCGCAGTAAACCTGCAGAGCATCCCCTTCGGAGACCCCCAACTTAAGGAGGGTGTCCTTTGCGAACTGAGCACTCCTTTCCTCATTGTCTTCCTTCCCTTGCTCGTATATGGCGTCGTGGAAGACACCTGAGAGCCAGGCCAGGAAAGCATCATGGTCTGACATGCTCTCCCTTTTGGCCAGCATCCATGCGGTGTTGGCCACATCGAGGTTATGCTCCAGGTTGTGGTACGGGTTCTTTGGCGCAATTTCCTCGACAGCACGGTATGCTGCATTGGCTATTGTCTTGAACCACTCGCATCCCTTTTCTTGGTTGTGTGTTTCCATTTTAACTCACAAATGACAATATATCCTCTTGAATTTTTATATGTATTCACAAAATTTTGCCTAAAAACAAAAAATTTATATATAAATTTCTGTTTTTGGCCAATATGAGATTTGAGAAGTTCATCCAGGCTCCGGGTGTCGTCCAGCTGGACATAAAAGATAAGAGGATATTATATCTCCTCTGCATGGATTCCAGGTCCTCCTGCAGTACAATTGCCAAGTCAGCAGGGGTCTCAAAAGATGCTGTAAATTATAGGATTAAACGCCTTGAGCAGATAGGCGTGATTCAGGGCTACATTACTGTTGTAAACACAGCCTGCCTGGGGCATGATAGCTATCATCTGTTCCTACAGCTAAACAATCTCAATGAAGAGGTTCGGGCAAAGTTCACTGAGATATGCAAATACCCTTGTGTGAAGGCCGTGCTGGAATATAGCGGGAAATTCAATTATGAGATTGCAATATCTGCAAAATCTGTGCTTGATTTTGATGGGAAAGTGACTAAGATAATTGACAACCTCGCCAGCTACATCCAAGCCTATGAAATCCTAGTAATTGCCAGGACTTTTGAATCCCGGGCCTTACCCTCTGGCTTTTTCCCGTTTAAGGTGGATTGGAGAACATCAGAACCCTGCAGCTTAGTGAAGGCCGATGATATGGATTTCAGCATTCTTAGGGTTATTTCAAACTACGCCAGAATTCCATTAATGGAGCTTGGCATGAGAGTGGGTTTAACTGCAGAGGGGGTTAAATACAGGCTCAGGAAGCTGCAAGCCTCGGGCATTATTGTTAAATATATGCCTATTATGAATTATTCAGCACTCGGATACACCATGTATGGGGTGCTCATGTCTGTTCGTGGCCTCACATCGGAGAAGGAGCGCAAGCTGGATTACTTCCTGAAAACAAATGAGCACGTGCTCTGGGCCGTAAAAACAGTAGGCCAATATAATCTAATGATGTATATATGCACAAAAACCTCAGAGGAGTTCCATGACACAATCCTCACATTAAGAAACCAATTTGATATTCTCGATTACGAGGCACTTATTGCCCGGGAGGAGTTGAAATACACCTATTTCCCAGAGGCGTGCGCCTCGCGCTAGAGCAGGCCGCGATGGAGGAGTTCCTTTAGGCTGGCGATTCTATCTGGGAAATCCATATGCTCACCGGTTTTGTCCAGCAGAATTCCCCTAATACCTGAGCTGCGGGCTCCATCCATGTCAGCCCTCGCAGAATCCCCCACTAGAACAAGCTCGCTGCGGGGCAGCCCGATTCCTTTAATAAGTTCATCAAAAATCCGCTTCTCGGGCTTAATGCTGCCTATATTGTATGAATATGCAATTGCATCAAAAAGTTTTGTGAGCTCCTCAGGTGGATCATATTTAGGGTTTGGAATATTTGAAATAAGCCCCAGCTTAAGGCCTTGGGCTTTAAGTGCCTTGAGTACAGGGATTGCTTCGATAAATATGGTTATCTCACTTGTATCTAGCTCAAAAATCCTTGTCAATATTCTCTTGTTTTCCTCATTAACACTTAGCCCGACCCCCCTCAGGATATTTGAGATGTAAACATCCCAATCAGTGAACACCTGGCCGCACACATATTTTTGCACATAATAGAAATCATATCTGAGATGGAACGCACGGATAATTTGGTCTTCAGGTTTTCTTCCTTCCAAGAGTGTATTGAAGAGGTCGAACAGGACGCCCCGTATCATCTCAGAAATCTCCCGAGCTCAGTTAGGGCTTCAATCCTATTGGTATAGGCGGGATTCTTTTTTTGCCTGTCTATCATAACACTATTTAACCCCAGATTTTCTGCAGCTCGTACATCATCCTTGAATGAATCCCCCACAAAAATGACCTGGTCGCGGTTGAGGCCAAGGGAATTCATGGCAGCCAGGAAAGCGGCCTTGTCTGGCTTCAGCCTGCCAAGCTGGAATGAGGTGACAACTGCATCGAAATTGTCCTCTAGTTTGAAGCGTTGCCTCACAACAGAGTAAACTAATGCAGTGCAGTTGCTCAGTATTCCGAGCCTGAACTTCCCTTTTAGGGTTGCCAGCGCAGGCCTCACATCCTCAAAGAACTTGAAGCTTTCAGGTGTGAAGTCCATCAGCACAGCAGCCAGCCTGTCAACAAGTGCCTCATCGAAAGGAATTCTGAGCTCAGTGAGCATCTCAGGTATTGGTATTTTAAAATCAGGCACAACCGAGGTCATGAAGTGCTTCTCAAAAACCTTCATATAATTATAATCTTGCGAGTTCTTGTTAATCATCTGGGAGAACTCGACAAATCTGGGCTTCTCGCGAGTCTCGAAAACCAGTGTGTTAAAGAGGTCAAAAATCACTCCTTCAATCATTCTGGGCAATGATATGAGACCCCTTAAAATAGTTTTTGATTTGGCAAAATTTCAGTCAGACCTCTCTATAAAACCCTCCTCGGCAGCGAAAGATTTAAAAGGGATTCCCTGTTCCATCCCCTGATATGGCAAAGCTCAGGAAAGCAATCGCTTATAGGAAGCTGGAAAGGCCTTACACGAGAAAATCCAAGTACGATAAAAAGCAGTACGTGCGTGGAGTGCCTCATATCAAGCTAGTCCGGTTTGAGCATGGTGACAAGAAGAGGGAATACGAATGCCATATTATGCTCCTCTCCAAGGACAGCCTTCAGATTAGGCAGGAGGCCCTGGAGTCCATGAGAATGACAGCAAACAGGGTTTTTGAGAAGTTTGTTGGAAAGAACCAGTTTTTCTATAGGCTTCGCGTTTATCCGTTCCACATACTTAGAGAAAACCCACTGGCTGCAGGGGCAGGTGCAGACCGTATGTCAACAGGTATGCAGAAGCCATTTGGAAAGCCAATAGGGGTTGCCGCCCAGGTCCATACAGGAAAAATTCTGGCAGATGCCTTTGTTGGAAAGGCCAACGAGGACAAGGCCAAACTGGCTTTGTCAAAGAGCTCAAAGAAACTCCCTGGTGGTTGGAGAGTTGTTTCTGAAGCCTGGAAAGGCAAGGTCATTTAGGCACTGGACACCTGGAATGTGAAGTTTTTTATATGACTTCTTTGATTTGTGGGATTGATGATAGAGTCCTCCTTTGTAATTCTTGAGCGTGTCGGACATGTTCTGGAGCAAAGGCTTTGGCAACAGGGGCTTTATTCCTGGAACCACTTCCTGAAGGCAGAGCATGTGGATGGGCTCTCCCAGCAGAGAAAGGTCTACTATGACAGGCGGCTAGAATCTGCCAGGACTGCGCTAAATAATTATGATTCTGAATTCTTCACAGGGCTGCTGCCAAAGGGTGATGTTTGGCGGCTATATGACAAATTCAAGGAAGACGCTGTTTTCCTGGACATTGAGACATCGGGCTATTACACAGACATAACTGTTGTGGGGTTATACGATGGCCTCAGGACGATGACCATGGTTAAGGGCATCAATATGGATATGGCAGCACTAAAGCAGCATCTCAAGCGCTATAAGCTAATCGTGACTTTTAATGGCCTCAGCTTTGATGCGGTTGTGCTTGAAAGGTATTATCCCGGGCTATTGCCTCGCGTGCCCCATTTTGACGTTAGGTTTGCCTGCCAGAGGCTTGGGCTTGTTGGCGGGCTAAAATCAATTGAGAAGCAGCTTGGGATTAAGCGGCTGCCAGAGGTTGACGGCTTATCTGGGGCAGATGCACCTGGGCTCTGGGAGGCATACAGGAGCACAGGCAACATGAAACATCTCCACAAGCTGGTTGCGTATAATGAGGAGGATACCGTGAACCTCAAGATATTGGCCAACCACACATTCAAGGAATTAAAGAAAAAGCTCGTTGAGTCTTACGGGCTGCCTACCTGAACTCCTCATATTTCCGGACTAGTTTTCTGCTGAGTTCCTCAATTTCAGCAATATCAGAGTCCAGGTTTAAGTTGCTGGGGCAGAATGGGTATTCCTCTTTTCTGACCCGCTTGAGCTTGTTAATGAGGGTGTCTAAATATTCAAGATGCACCTCAACCTCCCTTTTCTCATTATACTTTTCAGCGATGAGTTTTTCCTTTATCATCTTGACGTTCTTCTTTTCCTGATCCTCCATCTCATAGCAGGTTGATGAGCGCTTTACCTTCTCATCAAAGGACTTGTTCTCAAAATCAAACTTCTCTTCGTCATGTTCAATCATAATTATGCGGTATATGGGCAGTCCTCTTTTAAATCTTGCGAAAATAAAAGGTTCAAAGATTTGTATTGCTTAAATTTTTTCAAGGCAGCAACAATTATGGCAGCTGTCGCTCGGTGTTCCACCGAGCTCGC
>CAIWSB010000032.1 GCA_903915225.1 uncultured Candidatus Woesearchaeota archaeon | reverse complement strand
GACACTGTCCTGATGGTTGAGGATTTTATAAAAGAACATGACGGCGAATTCAAGAAGAGAAAGCTATGGGAATCACTTCCAAAAAAAATGATGTACCAAACCTTCGACTTGATAATTAGATACTTAATGCTATCAAGAAAAGTCTCAATAGACAAAGAGGGGAAAATAGGCTGGATATACTACCCTGAAAAAGCGAGAGAATATTACGCAAGGAAAGGTTTGGGAAGGAGAAAATGAGGCTGCCATCAGAGATAAGGTTTGCAGACCCGAAGGTAAAGGAAGCCTTCTATAGATTGGAAAAATGCGACAACCAGGAGAAAGAGCTTTTTAAGGTAATAAATCAGGCATTCGATAAGATTGAGGCAAACGCCTTCTGTGGAATACAAATACCCAAGAATTTAATCCCAAAAGAATATATCCAAGAATACCGCATTAAAAATCTTTGGAAATATAATCTTCCAAAAGGTTGGCGACTGATTTACTCAGTCTTAGCTGATGAGATAATTGTGGTTAGTTTAGTTCTAGAATGGTTTGGCCACAAGGAGTATGAGAGGAGATTTAAGTATTGATTTTTCTTTGTATTACGTTACGGGGAATGCTCTTGCATTCCGAGGCAACAATAAGGCGTTAGGGAAGTTTGCTAGGCCGGGAGGAGTTGCAGATGAGGATAGTTGTTTTTTGGAATAAAAACCGTAGAATTCTCCTTTTATAGCAGTATCACCATAAAATTATGGTGGAAATATCAAATGGGAGAAGAGAGGTTTCTTACACCGGCTGAGGCCGGGCCTAAGAATAAATATTTATAAAGGGGGTAGGCTTTTATACCAACGAAGAGATAAAGGATTGGATAAAAAATGGCAAAATCAGGGAATTCAAAAGGTAATGAACGAGCGATAGTAGTTAAAGAAGTGGAACATTTTGAGAAGTTGATACAAGGGCACAGGAAATTGCTCGTTGCTATTGGAAATCTCTAGAATTTCTAGGTATTCACTAGATGAATAATGCTATTCATTTAAGTCCGGCATTCTTGGAGGCAACCATAAGGCGTTAGGGGGTTTTCTGGGGTAGCTGTTGGGGGGAATCTGGAGATTTTCCGGTTTGGCGGCAAGAGGGCTTGTTAAGGGGAATTTACTGCTGAGCTCCCGGCTGACCGAAAGGTATATAAACTTAACTTTATATATGTAAAGTAAAATGGATACATATAAAGAAAAATGGACAGTTCTGGAGCATGAGGTGTTTTCACTAATGTGCGCAAGGGCGGGGGAGAGGCTCAGCCAGAGGGAGATAGCACGGATTTTGGATGTCTCACCCACAGCTGTTGCCAATTCAGTTAGGGAGCTGAAAGAGAGGGGGCTGCTAAGGATAGAGAAGATCAAGACAATCAATTTCATTTCCCTAAACAGGGATGAGCAGAGGGCAATTGAGCTGAAAAGGGCAGAGAACCTGAGGAATGCCTACGGCTCAGGACTTTCCGATTACCTCCACAATGCACTTCCAGGCGGGACAATCTCCCTGTTCGGGAGCTATTCCCGCGGCGAGGACACAGAAACCTCTGACATAGACATTGCAGTGATAGGGAGGGGCCAAAAAAACCTCGATATGGGGAGATACCAGGAAGCGCTCAGGCGGAAGATAAACGTGAATTTCTATGATTCCTGGGGGAAGATACACAGGCACCTCAGGAACAACATTCTGAACGGAATCATATTGCATGGGAGCGTTGAGATATGATTAATGATTTTAGCGAATATGTGAAAGAGGGGATTGCCAAGAGGATTACACCAGACAGGGAACGGGCAAAAAGCCTTGCTTTGGAATCTGAGCGCAAGATGCGCTCACTGCACGAGCACCTTGAGAAAATAGGGGTTAAGGATGAGAATGCCAATGACTATGTGGAATACTGCTATGACATCATAATGTACCTGCTCCGGGCGAAATTGTATATTGACGGTTATTCTTCCAGCGGGCAGGGGGCGCATGAGGCCGAGGTGTCATACCTTGCGATCTTGGGATTTTCTGCCGCAGAGGTGCAATTTGCCGACCAAATGAGGTATTTCAGGAATGGGATACTCTATTACGGGACTGCCCTGGATTCAGAATACGCCAGGAAATGCATTGGCTTTACTTTGAAGATGGTGGGGAAGCTGAAATTGAAGATGGGGGCGGATTAACGGGTTTTCAAACCCTTTCCTTTGGGGAGAGGCAGTACGCGCACCCGCCGTCCGGGGGGGCGACGTTACGGAGGATGGATTTGCATGGGTGATTATATTCTCTGTATTGAAATTCTTTTGAAGATATTCACGGAGGAATGCTTTGGCATTCCTGAGGCAACAATAAGGCGTTGGGGGCAGGCTTTTCTGGGGCGGGAAAGGTTTAAATACTATTATATATTAGTAATAGTTATATTATAAAAATGTAATATATACTTACAGAGGCAATGCAATGAACAACAATCTCAAGGTCCTAAGGCTGTTTGTGGATAATAAGGACAAAACGTTTACCATAAAGAAGGCTGCGGAGGCATTGAAAATCAACTATAGGATAGCCTATGAAGAGATTATGGAGCTGGAAAAGGAGGGATTGCTCAGGATAGCAAGGCACGGGAACTCCAAGGTCTGCGGTTTCATCCACAAATACTGCAGCAAGGTTGTGGAGGTAGAGGAGGCAAGGAAGCAGGAATTATTCAAAGACAAGAACCTCACTGTATTATGCAGGTCGCTTGATGAGATTAAAAGCCCTTTCTACATCCTTGCCCTGTTTGGCTCATATGCAAAGGGGACAAACCGGAAAGGCTCGGACATTGACCTGTGCATAATTTCAGATTCCCCTGAGGTAATTAAAGAGGCTCATTCAATAGTCAGCATAACAGCTCTAGATATCCATCTTCTGGACTTCACTTCAGGGCAGTTCAGCCAAATGGTTAACAGAAAAAATTTCAATGTTGGCAACGAAATTGTTTTAAACAGCATAATTCTGCACGGGCTTGAGGGCTTTTACCAGCTTGTGAACAATGCTCAGCAACTCGCGTATCCTGGAAGCTGAAAATAATGTCAGAGCATATCTAAGCGGGGGATTGCTCAGGAAGGAGGAATTGAAGGGCATTGTCTTTGAGACCTACAAGAGGAACCATCGGGAATCCCTGCTAGTCGCAAGGAAGCTTTTTGATGAGAAAATCTCCAATCTCTGGGTTGTAGTCATAAGCTATTATTCCATGTTTTACCTGGCAAATGCACTGCTTTGCAGGCTCGGATTCAAGGTTGGCTCGAAAATTGCCCATAAGGTGACATCAGATGCACTCATTGTGTTTGTCAGGAACAAGCTAAAAGACAGCCTTATCGAAGACTACGAGCTGGCCAGCGCCGAGGCTTTGGCACTATCGGATAATCTCCTCCAAAATTATGATTATGAGAGGGTAAAGCGCTCTGTGTTCCAATATGAATCTACTGAAGAGGTTAAAACCTTCAAGGCAAAAACCTCATTGGAAAGGGCTAGCCAATTTGGAACGGAGATGGGAAAGCTCATTTGAGGGGGCAATTTCATGGTAATATTACCATAGAATTATGGTGGCATTCACATCTTCTTCTTTTGCCACTTGTTGTTAGGTTCTCTTCTCAGGTGGAATGCAGTAAGTGCATCCCCCGTCCGGGGGGGCGTCCTTGGCGAGGATGTCTTTTGCCTGCTGGACTATCTTTTCTGCATTGCTTATGCTTGTCTTCAGCTTAATTAACTTTGAGTTAAAGATGAAGCGGCCTTGTTCGTCTATCTTGTCCACAAACCAGAATAACAGGTAGGCGTGGTCCTCAATGGGGGTATTGCAAATAACCAATAATTATATATCTGAGCCGATTTATGAGTTATGATATATCTTGTAACCTGTTCATTTGGATAAAAAGATGAATTTGCTCACAAAATCAAAATACTTATATGGGCTGCAGTGCCCGAAGCTGCTCTGGGTAGCTTTCAACGGCAAGCTTCCAGAGGCTGGAAAGGCAACCCAGCATGTTTTTGAGGAGGGCCATAAGGTGGGTGAACTGGCCAAATCGTTATATCCCGGCGGTATAGACATCTCTGCCGAGGATTTCCTCGCCAATATTAGAGAGACAAAAGAGCTTCTTAAATCAAGGAAGCCATTGTTTGAGGCTGGCCTTAAGCCAGGAGATATCTTTGCCAGGGCAGACATCCTTCTCCCTGCAGGCGAGCACGAATGGGATATTATAGAGGTAAAAAGCTCAACAGAAGTCAAGGACATCAACCTGCACGACCTATCATTCCAAAAGTACTGCTACGAGCAGGATGGATTAAAGATAAGGAAATGCCATCTAATGCATATCAACAACAAATACGTCAGGTCTGGAGAAATTGACCCGTCCGGTTTATTTATTTCTGAGGATGTGACAGAAGAGGTTGAAAAACTGATTGGAGGAGTTAAGGAACGTGTTGAGGGGATGTTTAAGACTATTTTGCTTAAAAAATGCCCTGAGAGTAGGATTGGTCCCCATTGTTCTGACCCATATGATTGTGCCTTAACCGAGGATTGCTGGTCACACCTTCCAGACAACAACGTTTTTGACCTTTACCGTGGAGGTAAAAAGTGCTTTGAGCTGTATGAGGAAGGGATTCTTTCACTGCGCGATATTCCTGACGGCTTTCCGCTGAATGCAAAACAGGAAATCCAGAAAGATTGCGAAGCATCAGGTAAACCCTATATCAACAAGGAAGGCATAAAGGATTTCCTGGCTACGCTTCAATACCCCTTGCATTACCTTGACTTTGAGACCTTCTCTACTGCAATACCATTATTTAACGGCACTAGGTCTTATCAGCACATACCATTCCAATTCTCGCTTCATGTTGTTGAGGAGGGCGCCTCTAAACCAGTGCACATCTCTTTTCTCGCTGATGGCAAGGGTGACCCAAGAAAGGAATTCCTTAGCAGATTAAAAGCAGCACTCCAGGATAAGGGCAGCATTATTGCATTTAATCAGTCTTTTGAGATAGGGAGGCTTAAGGAGCTTGGGGAAGCCTTCCCTGAGGAGAAGAAATGGGTTGAGGCTGTTATCGACAGGATAGTGGACTTACTGCAGCCTTTTAGGGATTTTCATTATTACAGCCCGAAACAGCGGGGCAGCGCATCAATAAAGAGGGTATTGCCTGCACTGACTGGCGAGGGCTATGATAATATGGAGATAGGGGGTGGCGAGGATGCCTCGCTGGCGTTCCTGGACTTGATGTTTGCGGGGCTTGGTAAGGATGAAATGGCCAGGGTACGGGAGGATTTGGAGAAGTACTGCGGGCTTGACACCGAGGGGATGGTGTTGATTGTGGAGGAATTGAGGAAGATGGTTGGTTCTTGAGGGGGTTTGGGGT
>CAIWSB010000031.1 GCA_903915225.1 uncultured Candidatus Woesearchaeota archaeon | reverse complement strand
TTTTGAATCTCCAATTGCTCTTTCATAGTTATTGCCATTCTGTCCGTATAGACCACATAAAAAGCAGTTACAATAACAAGAGCTATAACCATAATCGCTTGAATTTGGTTTGACCATTCTCCTAAAGCTTTCCATAACCTTCTGAGTAACATTGTGTTCAACAATAAGTCACACAAATTTATAACTTTTCGGGTGAATTTGCTTAAGAACACAAACCTTTTAAAGGTTCAAACCCTATAAAGAAGGTAGAGAGATTCAAATGAAAAAGGACCCACAAAGGAGATACCCGTGCCCTGTATGCAAGAAGAGTAGAAGGTACTTTAGGAAAACAAACAAAACCTATCGCTGCCCCGTTTGTGACAAAGAGGGAAAGGAGCTAATTAGAAAAAATTATGGCCATAAAACTCGCAGAAAATGAGGATTCCACTACATATCACAGTTGAACATGAAGTTAAGCAGCTGCTGAAGCGACGCAAAGTCAATATCTCTCGCTACGTCGAGAAACTTATCATAAAAGACCTTGCAGGAAGCACCAAATCAGACAAGTCTGTTGGCTTAGTGCCTACGAGGGTTCGAATCCCTTTCCCCACATCTGCTTTGTAAAGCAGATGAGCAAACAAGGGGATTGCTGCGCAATCCCCAGTAACGACCATCTGGTTTTTACAACAAATCAGTGCAGCGTTATTTTCTCCGAAAATTAGAATCCGTTTTAGCGGGTTAATCCGCAGATTAATCCCGCTGTTGCCCCACAGCTTACAAGCTGTGATGCAGCAAACAAGGGGATATGCCCTTCGGGGCAATCCCCAGTAACGACCATCTGGTTTTTACAACAAATAAACGCAGAGTTTTTTTCTTCGAGAATTATCTAAACCCTATAGGTTCCTTTGTTATGGAGCCCGGGTTGCCAGAATTGAAGCGCGCCCATATGCTCTGAAGCATTTCAAAGCTCTTGTTTATTTCCATTGATATTTCGTTAACCCTAACCCCTATTTTCCTAAATTCTCCGTCAATTACCCCTAGTCTGGTTCTATTCTCTTCAGATTGGCGGTAGAGCTCATGGGTGCCGTTGAGGAGATGGTTGCCAATAACCCGGTGGATTGCTTCTATCATTGGCCTTATCTCATAATCCAGCTGGTTTATTCCCCTGAGCAGGTTTTGTGCGTACTTGGGGTTTGGGAAATGGTTTATCTCCTGAATAGAGAGATGCCTGAGCAGCTCCTGCCTGTTTCCAAAAATTTTTTCTAAGACCTTGAGCTGCTGTGCAGTTTTCTCAAGATTATGGAGGAGGTCCTCAACAGCCCTAAACTCGGTCTTTAATTCCTGGACGAACTCATTTGCTCTCTTAATCTCAACATTAACCAGCTGTTCTATGAACCCCAGCTGTTCCTGCTCGTGCCTGCCCTCATCCTCCTCCCCACCAAAGCCGACAATTCTCACAGGTTTGCTTGCGCAGGTTCGTTATTTATTCTTTTCGCCCCAAAACCAGCCAAATCCTGCTTCTACATATATATTTACTATATATAGGTGACAAAATCACCCCATTTCCACAAGAAATCCCTCTATAGCTTCCATTCCAATTGCACTCATCAAAACCTTTAAATCCCTCTGCAATTTCTGCTGTACCATGACAAAGCCAACTCCTTACCTAATGGTCTCCTTAGAGGATTCAGAGTCAAAAGCACTTGCACAGGTGCTCAGCAACGACACCTCCAGGGCAATAATGAAGTTCATGACGCTGAACGACAAGGCCACAGAGAGCGATATTTCGGCTGCACTAAAATTGCCCCTCTCAACAGTGCACTACAACCTTCAGAACCTGGTGGCCTCGAAGCTTGTCAAGGCAACAGAGTTCCATTACTCAGAGAAGGGGAAAGAGGTGCTGCACTACACGCTTTCCAACAAGATAATTGTCATCGCCCCCTCACGCGAGGAGACATTCAGGCTGTTCAAGCGGGTTGCGCCCGTTGCTATTCTTGTTGCAGGGCTAGGGCTTGGCGTGCATTTACTGACACGAGGTCTAAAACAGGGAATAGCTAATACCTACGACCTGGCGGCCGGTGCAATGCCCCTCCTTAAGGCAGCCCCTGTTGCAACAGCGCCGCGGGTGGCAGAGAATTTTACAGGCATGGCCCAGCAATCAGAGGCAATCACCCTCGCAAATTCAGTTGCAGCCTCTCAGCCTTTCTACACGAACCTGGTTTTCTGGTTTGTAATCGGAGCAGTTGTTGCAGTTGCAGCATATGTAACTGTTGATGCAATCCTCCGCAGGGCCAAAAGGTAATTAAATCTAGAAGGATTAAGGGGGAATATGGTCATTGTTGCATTCTCTGGTACGCCTGGAACTGGCAAGACAACCCTTGCGCAGGCATTTGCGAGGAAGAAGGCTTGGGAATACATGGACCTGGGGCAGTATGCCAAGTCGCGCGGGCTTTATGATTCATATGACCTCTCGAAGAGATGCTATATTATTGACACAAACCGACTTAATAGGGATGTTCTGAGCTCAATCAAGCCGGGCGTAAATATGGTTATTGACTCACACCTTTCGCATTACCTCCCCAGCAATGTGGTTAAGCTGTGTGTCATAACAACGTGCTCTGTGCTGAAGGAGCTGGAGCGCAGGCTCAAGGCCCGCGATTATGGCCCACAAAAGGTGCGCGAGAATCTCGATGCAGAGATTTTCAAGGTGTGCCAAATTGAGGCAACAGAGTCTGGGCACAAAATTCTTGTGCTGGACACGTGCCAGCTATCCACAAAGGAATGCCTTGAGAAGATTGAACAGGAATTAAGCAAGTGATTAAATTCTCTCGAAGAGCCCACTGATGGTGGGCGAGAGCTGGGCTGCAATCTCGAGCCCCCCCGAGATTAAGTTTGGGCGCTGCGAGCCCCAGAGGAGCGCAATATGGTCGCCCGGGGCAAGATTAACCTGCAGGCTAGAGTAATCCTCTTTGTAGTCTGCCTTTTTTGATGGCGGCATAACGAGCTCTTTACCGTTGAAATGGAATATCAGGGCACCGCTAGCGCCCCATTTGACAGCAATATCCCTCAGCACATAGCTTGGCACAGATGAAACGGGCTTTCTAATGTGGAAGCAGAGCCTCTCCTTGGCTTTTGGGAATTCCAGTTTGCTCGGCTTGGATATTGTGAGGATCCCATCCACTTTTCTCAAAAGGAGCTTTCCACGGGGGCTTACCCAGTGCCCTTTCTTTGAGGATTCAAC
Organism: uncultured Candidatus Woesearchaeota archaeon; assembly: GCA_903915225.1. Taxonomy (GTDB): domain Archaea; phylum Nanobdellota; class Nanobdellia; order Woesearchaeales; family B29-G15; genus B29-G15. Next base: position 17,457 of record CAIWSB010000031.1, on the reverse strand, counting down.
AAACCCCTTGTTTTTAAGTATATCAAGGATGCTCCGAATGCTCCCCTCACCGAGCCCTGTGCTGGCTGCAAGCTCTGCGCGGGACACCGGCCTCTGGAGGCGGAGAAGCACGTGAAGCACGTCGGGCTTGAAGAACTTTGCCTGGGTGCGTTCCATTGAGGGGCAAAAGTTTTATATAGTATAAATATTTTGCTGTTGGATGCGGTATCCAATGAAAAAAGCAGTGGTTGTGTTTTTGGTTGCTGTTCTTATACTCCCTGCAGCGTGGGCCATGAAGGTCGGGCTATTCGTGGAATCCTCTGGGCAATTGGAGCACTATTGCATAAAGGTTGATTCAGGCGCAAGTGCCAAGAATGTGATTGATGCCAGTGGCCTGGACACCGAATACTCATACGGTGGGACTTTTTTGGATAGCATAGATGGCTTGGCCAATGACTACACCAACAGCAAGAGCTGGTGGATTTACTATGATACTGGTAATGGGATGAAGGAATCGCAGGTGGGAATTAGCGACCTGCACTTTAACAATAATTTGAGCATAGTTTATTTTGGGTACTATGGGTACGATGCTTCGTTCTCTCCCACATCCAGCCCGCAGGATGTGGATTTCTTCACTGCCTGCCCCGCTGAACTAACTGAGCTGGAATTCAGGAATGATTATGTTGAAACTGGCGGGATAGTATACACCAGCTTGAACAAAACCGTAATACCTGTTGAAGAGGGGCAGATTGTGGGGCTTGCGATCAGGTTAAAGAACCAGGCAGAGGAAGACCTTAGCCAGAACGACACCTTTGATGCAGATGGGACTGCGAGCTTATCAATTGACGACATGATAGAAACAGAGGACTTCAGTGTTTACCCCGGCGACACAGAAACAGTCCAGATTAATTTTTCATTCCCATTCAGCACCCCGGGCTATTACAGGGGGAACCTCGCCATTGACGCATCGAATGGTTATGAAAGATATTCATTTGCAGATAAATTAACATTCTACGTTCGGGGGGCTTCATCAATCCCTACTACAACCTTGACAACAACAGAAACAACGTCAACAACAGCCGCGCAATCAACCATTGCAACTTCTACGACAACCGCCCCTGCAGCCCCAACGGGAAATGTTGTTTTGGAACCCAAGAAGGAGAGTTCACCCCTACTGTATGTAATAATCGGTCTCGGGATAGCCGTGATTGTGGTGCTTGCGCTGATTCTATTCCTTATACTGAAATGAACACACAGCTATTGAAGCTCAAGACAAAGCAAAAGTCCAGCCTTATCCATAAGCTCTTAAGCCAGCAGCTCCAGATTATCAGCCTCAAAGAAGCCCTTGTTATGGCGGGGTTCATCGGGCTTGCTGCTGGCCTCCGTGCGGGGATGCAGTTTATGCCCTCGGTTGAGCCAATAACCTTCTTTGCCGTGCTCTCTGGCTGGCTCTTTGGCTGGAGGAAGGGTTTTATTGTTGGGGCCTCATCGTTATACCTGTCAAATTTCATCTGCTTCGGCGGCCAGGGCCCCTGGACGCCGTTCCAGGCCGTTGCGTTCGGAGCAGCTGGATTCCTGGGCGGGCTAATATCTAAGAGGCTCACTTACATCGAGGCAATTGGCTACATGCTAGGCGCCACGATTGTGTTTGAGATTATAATGAACGCATTCTCTGGGATTTTCTTCGGGGGCAACATATTCCTGGCATTCTTCACAGGGATTATTTTCTCAGCAATCCACATTGTCTCAAACTTGGTTTTCGCATTCATGCTGCCCTCGGTAGGGCATCAGGTCAGAAAATACGGGGGTTTCCATGAGAAAGGTTTTTTTGCTGGTGCTGCTCGCCGCCTTGCTAAGCTTGAGCATTTTGCGGGGGAGCTTCCAGGCGGGGAAAAATAATTCTGGTGAGGGCCTGGTTGAGCTCACCCTGGTTGTTTTTGGTGATTCACACAGCGAGCTCTACAATGCCTCCGGTGTAACTGTTGCGAAATTGCTCTCTGTCCGCCACAATGTGAGCTATTCCGGCGGGCTTCGGTGCATTGACCGGGCGTGCAGCTCCGGCTCGCAGTTCTGGCATCTTGAGATTAATGGCAAGGCATCCCTTCTTGGCGTCAATGACTACAAGGTAAGTCCGGGCGATAAAATTTTGCTGAGCTATGAGTGACAAGAAAGGTCTTTATACTAGCTTTCCTTACTATCCCATATGAAACACAAAACTATCGCCACAGCGTTGGCCGCGGCACTTATCGTAGGCTCTTATTCACCAGCAGCAGCACGCCCACCAATATTCGACGGTGCGCAGGTGGGTGTAAGCACAGAAACCTGCCTTGAGGCCAAGGTAGGGGTCTCATCTCCAACATTCCCGCTCAACTTCTGCTGCATGGGCATTGGCACCGCAGATGTTTTTGGGTATGGCACAATAAACCTTGATACTGCAGCAGTCGGCGCTGAGTTCAGAGCCATGGGACACAATTCCCCGCTGACACTATCATTGGGGCTTGAGCACCAGTTCCAGCTCTGCGACCTTGATATCCAGCAGAACCAGCTCACCCTGGGTGTCCAGTACAGTGAGCTCTACTTCAAGTCCATAAGCCAGATGGGTGATGTGCATCTTTGCGAGGGGGGGTGTGGGATTAACCCCAGCGAACTGCAGTTTGGCTGGCTGCACGGCAACAAGTGGGGATATTACATGGCCGAGGTGGACCTTAACTTAAACCTTGAGCCCAAGTCAGCCACTGAGCTTCGGCTTGAGCATGGCACGTCGCAGTGCGGCTATGCAATAGAAATCCCACTCTGCAACCAGGGGCACTTTGCAGCCGAGGCCTGGCTGAATTTCTAGGCCCCTAAACTTTTTCTTTTGGGTTTATTTCTAAAAACCCCCCTTCTTCCCCATTACCATAAACTTTAAATATTCTATTAACCTTAAGTTAATAACTGTTAACTAAATGGAAACAACTAAATCCCACTCAAGACTATTGAAAATACTGCTAACTAATTTAGCACTTAAACCCATTGTCACTTCCCTGGCAAAGGAGATGAAGATGAGCCGGGTGGGGGCTTGGAAAGTGACTAAGAGGCTGGAAGCAGAAAAGTTGGTTTCACGTTCTCCTATGGGCGAAGGCAAGACGAGCATTGATATAGTTTACCTAAACTGGGAGAACCCCCTTGTGGAGAAATATCTTGCATTATCTTTGACTGAAGATGCGCTAAGGCAGCAGAGGTGGAGGTTAAACTTCCGGGAGCTTGAGGGCAAGCTGGATTTCCTGATAATCTTTGGAAGCATAATTAGCGCACCTAAGGTGGCAAACGACATTGATATCCTTTGCATTGTTTCAGGCGGCAACTTCAATGAGATTGAAAGGATTCTTCAGAAAATCCAGAAAACCCAGCTCCTGAAGATACATTCCCTAAACCTCACGCCCGGGGAACTCCACCTGGAGCTTGGGAAATCCTCCGGGGCTTTTGTGGAAGCAGTTAAGAAGGGGGTGGTGCTGTTCGGACAGGAGAGATTCATAGGGTTCATGAGGGATGAAAAAAGAAGTCAGGGATTGCTTCCTCAGCGCACTGAGAGACGAGGCGAAGGGAAAAAAGCATAAGGGGCTATTTCTAACTCACAAAGATAATAGACGGGCAGCTGAATTCCTGGCCAAGGCGAAGCGCAACTTGGAACTCTGCGATTTATACAGGGAGAAAGGATTTGATTATAAGATTCCAGAGGAATGGTTTTACACCTTATACTACTGCGCGCTCGCCATCCTATCTAAGTTTGGAGTGGAAAGCAGGAGCCAGAAATGCACCGCCCAATTCCTGAGATATGTTAAGGGGAAAGGATTAATTGAATATGGTGAGGAATATATTGACAGGATAACAGTCTACAGCTCAAAGGGCAAGCGGTCTGATGTGGATGAAAGGGAAACCGCAAGATACAGCTCAGAAATAAGCAGCGAGGATGTTACCAACAGATATGACACAATGACACTTCTATGTAAGAAAGCAATCTCCCAGTGCGAGGCGATTCTCTTCTCAGACGGGGAGTTTGCTGTCCCTAAAGAGATATTGCCCCTAGAAAAGGGAAATTTTTATAAACAACTGTCCAATAATTTAGACACATGTCCAAAATAATGAACATTAAATGGCTGTTTTTTGAATCCCCCACGAGGGAATACAACGTCCGTGAGGTTGCCAGATGCATAAAAATCTCACCAACCACCGCCAGCCTAGAGCTGAAATCCCTTGCTAAGCGGGGGATTCTCAAGAAAAAGGAGGAGCACCATCTTATACTTTATAGGGGCAATTTGGAGAGTGAATATTATCTTGATGAAAAATTATTCTATACTATACGGAAACTCAAGGAATCAGGATTAATTGAGGAGCTGAATAGGTTCTATATGAAGCCCGCCATTGTTTTATTCGGCTCAGCTTCTCATGGCCTGGATGTGGAGAACAGCGACTTTGACATTGTTGTTATCTCAGAGAAGACAAGCGAGCTTCCCAAGAGAAAGGAGTTTGAGAAGAAACTCAACCGGCAGCTCCAGCTATTTGCGGTCAAGGACATCAAGGACCTGAAGAACAAGCACCTAATCAATAATGTGCTCAACGGAATTGTCCTGCAGGGGGAAGTGAAATGGATCTGAGTGAGTGTCTTTCCGAGAAATATCTCATTGACTTCCTTAATTAACAGCGCCCAAAATCTGCTTCTCCCCAATAATATTCTTGAACAATATTTATAAACATGTTTGAATTATTAAAACAATTGTTTGCAAAATGAAAACATTATTCAAGCCCGGCATCTGGAGGATCCTACGGCTTTTCTACGAGAATAGAAATAAACCGTTGCATCTAAGGGATATTGCACGGAAGGCGAAGCTGAACGAGAGCAGCATCTCAAGGCACCTCAACTCAATGGTGAAAGCAGGCATTCTTGTGAGCCAGAAGGATGGGAACATGAGGAAATTCCAGGTTTTCCCAAAAAGGATACCGGAGATATTCCCCCTCTTCGATTCTGAGAGGCTTGGGGAGCTCCCACTGCTGCGGAGGGATGCAATAAAAATATATTTGGCGAAGCTCCAGGCCAAGCCCCTGCTCCTCGTGGTGTTTGGTTCAACAGCAAGTGGGACTTATAGAAAAGACTCTGACATTGATATCCTGGAAATCTCCTCTTCAAAAAGTAAGGATGCGGAGGAATATGCTGAAACCCAGACAGGTATGCACGTGCAAATCTTCCGGATGGGTGAGAGTGAGTTTTATCAAGAGCTGGCCCTAAAGAAGGATATGGTCGTCCAGTCTGCACTGGAGACCGGCTTTCCGGTCTTCAATGCCAAGTACTTTTATGAGTTGGTGCTTTGTGGATATAACCCCTCTCTTGAAAAAACCTAGCGAACTAAACAAGAAGATAAGATTCTATATCCATAAGCATTCTTTAACCAAACCCACAATAACTCTGCGCAAAATACAAGGACATGTGGAGAAAGCTGAGCACAACCTAAAATTTGTAAAAGGGGCAATCGGTATTGGTTTCTTGGATTGGGCAATAGTTGGGTGCTATTATTCAATATATCATGTTGCATTGGCGTTGATAATGAAGAGAGGTTATTTCTCAAACAATCATGAGGCCACAATATGCATCCTGATCCGAGAGTATTACCAGCAAAGCTTATCCTGCGGAGATATCCAATTGGTTGCTGGCGCGTATCTCGATACGCGCGATATTTTGTTTTATGCACACTCCCGCGATGAGAGGCAAAGGGCTTCCTACTCAACCAACATCTCATTTGATTTAGGGGAGGTTACTGAACTCTGTGAGAGAACCCAACTCTTTGTTCGTAAGGCAGAAGAAATCTTGGAGGGCCTCTGAACTGTTAGTGTATGCAGTTTATTTTTGCTGTTTCATTGTCCTCCCTCGGTAGCGATTATCTTTATTTTCTAACCTCAAGTGACAAAAGCCGTAAGTTTTAAAAATCAGCAAAACAGTAGGGGTATAAGGTGGGTGGAAAAATGGTTCTAAACATGGCTGCTTTTACCGTCGTGGGAATAAGCTCTGCTATTTCCATGAAAATGCTTCATGTTTGTTTTCGAACCTATATTTTCTGCTATAACAAAATATATATACTGGTTACTCATATTTGAGTGAAAACAATCATTTGTTATGTTCGAATAGCAAAAAAGAAGGGAAGGGGTGGAAGGTTTTATCATCCTGTTTTTTCACTTTCATGTTTATATGTGGATGTAATGAGTGTACAACTGGGGGGAATTAGTAAAACTTGATGCTAGTCTGTACCAGCTGGCTTTACCCAGTGCACGAACTTACACATATAGCTGGTACGAATAAAAAAAACAAATATGGAGGGAAACAAAATGAAGCGACTGTTTGCTTTAGTGCTGGCAGTAATGCTAGCCTTGCCAGCTATTGCACTGGCAACAAGCGTCGGCACCGGGATCGGCATAAACATCGAGACCGAGAAGTTTAAGCCATTGATCTGGATGTGCGGCGACAGGGTTGTCTCAGATGACAACATCCAACAGGGCAGGACTGGTTCCAGCCTTGAAGAGAGGTTTAACAACTACGCCTTTGAGGGCGAGCAAATCGGATGGACAGTTCTCGTGATGGACAAGAACGGAATTGACAAGGTCAAGGACGTTTACGTGACTGTTGGTTCAGTCCAGGGCGAAGGAAACGACATCCAGGCCAACTGCCAGAGAGAAAATGACATGGACGGAGGCAGAATCGACGAAGCTTGCAACGCAAGAATCGGCGAAGAGAAGCTCGATAGAATCGACACAGACACAATGGCATACTACACTTGCCTATTGACTGTTGAGCCAACCTCATCCATGTACGGTCAGTACTGGATTACAGCTGAAGTAGAGGATCTAGACGGATTGCAGACCACATTCGACGAGAACGAATACTGGTACTTCAACCCAGTCATCGCACTCAAGATTGATGGTGCATTGAACTTCGGCGAAGTCAGGCCAGGCACAAATGCCTACTCAGACACCTTGCTTGTCGGCAACGATGCTGACGATGGTTCAGGAGTTATGCTGGACATGTTCATAACAGGTACAGACTTTTATGACCCAGCCAGCTCAGGCGCAAAGTGCCCAACCACAAACCAGCTCTCATTGGAAGCCTTCAAGTACTATGCAGTGAACGGCGCATACAGCACCATGGGCCTATCCGCTGCAAACGATGAAGGATACGTTCCAATAACCTACGGCGACCACTGGGACAAGTCTTTGTACGGTGTTGCAGAGATTATTCCAGCCCAGTCAATAGCAGGCGGTTATTACCTAGCCAACATTCTGGCCCCAGGCGCAGAGATGGCCATGACATTCAGGCTAAAGCTGCCAGAGCCATGCAATGGTGACTTCTCAGAAGGTAGCATATTCTTCTGGGGAGAGGCAATCTAAGCTGGTAACCTAAATTTTTTCTTTTTTTCTTTTTTTCTTCCTAACCTTTTCAATAAAACTTTTCAAAAAAGGGTCCGCGCATTATACTACTCATTTTAATGCTCATACTCATCATATTCGTATAATCAAACCGGGGGGGAAAATGGCGCAGAAATTTTGGATATTAGTTGTAGTTATACTCTTGACCGCAATTGCAGGGGCTTCGGCAACAGATGTCTATCATTATGTTTGCCTCACCGGAGGCCAATCCCTTGTGTGCCACATGAACAATGGTCATGATGCCGTTTACACCTGCACAGGCGACTGCTGCGGTATGGGAACGCTATGCGCAGACCAGACCGGCTGCTGGGTCAACCCCGGGCATTGTTCTGCTGCGGGACTTCCACCCTGTTCTTGTGATGGCGGGGGCGAAAATGATAACAAGGCCCCAAATATTACAATAAACAAGCCCGTTTCTCAGTTTGCATATTCATCAAGAAGCGTGCCATTTGACATCGCCCTTTCCAAGCTAGCCATGGCCTTGGAATACCAAGAGCAGGGCAAGGACACCTGGCAGCGCCTCTGCCCGGGAAGGTGCGTATCGTACACTGGCTCAAGGAACTTCGATGACGGCCTACATAATATTACACTAAAAGCATCAGACAGCTGGGGCAACACTGGCATAAAGTCAGTAAAATTCTTTGTTGACTCAATGCCACCAAAGATACGGGGAACACTGCCAAAGGCAGGTGCGTACAGCACTGGCAAATTCACTGTGCAATATATGGAAAACAACGTAATGAGCGTTGACCTCTACTACGCCCCTGGCGGAACAACAACCTACACCAAGGCCACAAAGACAGACTGCCCCTCAGGCAGCACCGAGTGCTCTTTCACAATCACGGGCCTTGCGCAGGGCTCTTTAAGCTATTATTTTGCAATAACAGACCACATAACAACAGTGCAGTCAACTCCAGTCACAGTCATTGTTGACACAGTCCCGCCAGAGCTGACAATCACATCACCAACCCTGCCGGTGTATTCAACAATGAATGTTCCTTTCAAGATAACACCAAACGAGCCAGTTGACCTAAGCATTATCGAAGGCTTAAAGACAACAAGCCTCTGCAAGAAGTGCTCAGTTTATGATAAGACCGTTTCATTCCCAGACGGCCACCACAGCATTATAATCAAGGCAGTGGATGGTGCGGGAAACCCTACGCAAACCGCGAAAGAGTTCTTTGTTGACTCCAAAAAGCCAATAATAAGAACCACAAAGCCTATTTTATGGGGAAGAGGAGAGTTCAGCGTTACATATGATGAGGCTAACCCGACGACAGTCACGCTGTTCTATAAACAGGGCATCATCGGCCCGCTGGTAAGCTCGTACATGAATGCAAGCTCTGGCAGCTGCCCGGGTGGCAACTCCCAGACCTGCGTATTCACAGTGGTCGGGCTCCAGCAGGGCGCCCTGGATTATTACTTCCAGATAAAGGATGTGGCAGGCACAATCATCCAATCCAAGACAACAACTGTCACAATTGACACAATTGCTCCAATATTAACATTTGTGAAGCCAGACCAAACAATCTACAACACGCGCTCAATCCAGTTCGAGCTCCATGCAAATGAGCTGACAAAGTTTGAATTCAAGGACAACAGCGACAAGCAGCCAAGCTGGAAGCAGCTATGCACCAACTGCAAGGACTACAACAATAAGCAGACCCTGGTTGATGGCCAGCACAAGCTATCAATAAGGGCAATAGACGCAGCCGGGAATCCAGACACGCATGACGTAACATTCATTGTTGACAGCATCGGCCCAAGGATAAAGAACACAGAGCCAAAGCTCTTTGGCAACGGTGAGTTCAGCGTCACATATGATGAGAAGAACCCAACAAGCGTAGTATTATACTACTCAACAAGCTCTGTCGGGCCATTCACACCAGTGACCAAGACAGACTGCGCAGGCGGAATAAACGCCAAGTGCATAGTCAAGGCAACCGGGCTTACAGATGGCCCATTGTACTATTACTTCACAATAACCGACATTACTGGCAGGACAGCCACACAAACAAGGCCAACCTTAATCACAATTGACACAGTAAAGCCAGTCCTGACAATAACTGCCCCAACCAACGGCGCAGTATTCACAGACGGCAGGATAATGTTCAGCCTGGCCTCGAGCGAGGAGTCCATAATTGAGTACAGGAACATGGGCGCAAGTGTCTGGACAAACATCTGCACCAAGTGCACGGCCTACGACAGGCTCAAGTACTTCTCAAAAGGCAGCTACAGCCTTGAGATTAGGGCCAGGGACGCAGCCGGGAACACTGACATGAAGCCGGTTGGGTTTACGGTTAACTAAGAGAACTGTTCAGAATCTCCATGAGGAGTGAACAGCTCCCCTAACATATTTATAAATTTTCTATTTTTGTCAGAACTCTTCTCATCCTTGCCTGTGTTTGCCTAAATAAAAACATGGAAACCACAAACACAGCAAGGGCCATTATGCTTCCAAGCAAGTAATATTTTTGAATAACCATTGAAGCAAAGAACCCCATGGAAGTAATTGTTCCCAAAGAAAGCCAAATGTTTGATTTTTGGGACTCAGATCTAAACTCAAGGTCCAGGCGATTCTTCCTAATCTCTCTTTTTGTTATCATGGTTCATATACAAACATCAATGCTATACCTAGTGAGAAAAGAATTATTCCAGAAACAGCACCAAGCGTGTTGACTGCAGGAGTAATTACTGCACTTACAAAGAGAAAGACCCCCAATGAACCAAAGGCGACCCCGAGGAATTGGCTACAAAACCTTACAACCTTCTTTTTGTTCATAAAACACCTTTATCCAGTAAACTTATTTAAATATTTCTCTCAAAGATTCGGAGATTATTCAAGCAAAACGACTTCACCCGTGAACCCAATTGAGAAAAGCACAATCCCCCCTATTGCTCCAAGAGTATTTATCGGTGCTGTTGTGACTGATTTGGCAAACAGGAACACGCCAAGCCCCCCAAAACATGTTGCGAGGAATATGCCGAGTGGCCTTTTCCATGCTCTCTTTTTCATACATTTCCCACACAAAGTCCAATATTTAAATATTTCTTAATAAGAACCGGATGTTTTTCGAGAATAATGGAATCTCAAGAAATAACCGTTAATTCCTCCATCAAAAGCTTTATTAAGTAATATCAATTGATATTATAATATGGAAACAACAAATGCCCGTTCACCCACCCTCCAGACTGTCCTTATGGTAGAGAAATTTATCGAAGAAAAGAGCGGAGGGTTCAAAAAGACCCAGGTTTTCAAAAACCTTCCAAAAAAGGTGATGTGGCAGACCTTCCAGGTGATAATGGGGTATCTTGAGAGCATAAACAAAATTGGCTATGACAATGAGGGTTTTGTTGTCTATATCTGGAACCCAAACTTGGGGAAGAAGTACAAAGATAAAATTGAGTTAAGGTGATAATTAAAAATTAAAGTTCTAGCAACTCCGAAAGGATTCCGGAAATCGGATCACCAATTTTTAATAAGTTGATCCCAAACAACAAGCATGCATAACAAGAAAGGTTTAAATACCAAGAAATTAAAATCGTTACTGATGAAACGCAGGGCTATTTCAGATAAACTTGCATGGGTGGCTTTTGGGATAGTGATAATATACTTTTTTCTTAAAATCCTTGGTGTGATTCACAGCCCCATAAGCATTGATATCATCGCCCTGCTCTCCGGGGCATTCTTTGTGGGGCAATATGCCCACAAGATGGATATCTGCTTCGATGATGTGGGAGACATTAAAGAGGACATCCGCTCCCTGGACAAGAGATGTCCTATCTTTGAGAAGAGGGGAACAAAAAGCAGGTAGAAATTCCCTTTCGCCCTCTCGAAGTGTCAAACAACATTTATATAGTTCACGACCAGTTCACTCCTTAACAATTTCGAAGAGGGGTGTTCCACACGCAAATAATCAAGTTTGTACTTCTTTTAACTATATTTGCGGCCTTTATCTTTCCGGCAGATGCCCTCACAGTGAACACGCGTGTGAGGGTTGTGGGTGAGGACGGAACACTTGCGCTTGACGGCAGGACATTTGATGCAAGTGTAAAATCGCTGCTCAACGGAAATATCCGCCGTGCTGATGGGCTCTGCCGCGGCTCGCTTGACCTGAGGTTTTATGGCGAGAATGAAAAAGAGAAGATATCTTTTGAAATCAACTCAAACCTCAACGACGGCTGCTTCATAACACCCGGCTGGCTGTTCTTTAGTACACCTGCAAAGATCAGTTACAGGATAACGCCCAAAACAAAGAGGATAATCAGCGGCTACAACAATGCAGGTTATCCAATCTGGGAGACAATCATACTGGGGGATAGGATTGGCAAAACCTACAAGGATAATGTGGCCCTGCTGCTCGATGACGGCGGCATACGCCTTATCTCAGACACATTCACTGTTTATGATATCAATGTGGACAAGTTTACAGTAATTCAGTAAAAAATGGGGGGATTATGATGGAAAAAAGAGTACTTGTGGGAGTTCTGTTAGTTCTAAGTATACTTGCTGCCGGCAATGCATTTGCTGCAACGATTCATGTGAGCTTGCCGACCTATGTGACTGTTAATGATAAGTATGATAGGAATCCTTCGCCGTTCTTTAGCGCGGGGAATTATTGGGTGTTCTATACAAAGGCGGATTCTGCAACAGGCATACGTAGCGGTAATTATTTGGATAAAGATAAATACGTGATTTATTACAAAACTGCATCAACGGTAGAGGGGTTGAATGCAGCCCCGGAGATAAGGATAGACCCTAGTGCTCCACCTACAAGACCAGCCGGATTCAGCCAAAGGGTGGCTTCAGGTATTGTGTTTGATGATGGCGACATTCTTGTGGTTACAAGTAATGGTCGGGATAATAGTACTGATGATCACCTTTACACGTATTCATACGATTCTGCCACAGCTACTTGGAGCGGGCCTTCCCAGATAGTCACAACTCCGTGGGGAACTACTGGCGGCCATGTGAGGACAGCCTACAATGGCGCCACCATATACCTTGTGCTGCAAGGAACAGATGACCAATCTTACATCATAAAATCCACAAACCGAGGCGCAACTTGGACTTCTCCTGTACTAATCTCATCTGATAATCAGCCTTCAATTGCCACATATGGCGGTGTGCTTTACGTGGCGAGTATAGGAGACACATCACCCATGCCCATAAGGCTTCACAAATCCATAGATGATGGCGCAACCTGGACTTACGTAAGTGATGTTAACGGGCTTGTGGACTTTTACGACCCCGCTGTTTTCTTCCTTAATGGTGCATTGACCGTTGCATTCGCTCCATATAACGAACCACCAAAAGACCGCCAATATCTTGTGATTTCGAGGTCACCAGACAGCGGGCTCACCTGGAGCTCAGAGAAATATGTCACAAATGGAGGCTACGGCTCAAATTACTGGTGGGACTTTTGGCCCGCTGCATTAAGCGACGGCACAAACACATATCTCTTCTACACAAGCGAAAAGAGTGGGCAAGCTATGGGCGATGCAGACATCGCCTTCCTCAAGCTCGACTGGAATGTTGAAGAGAATCACTTTGAAGCGATACAGCCGGCAGTAGATTATGCAAGCAACGGGGACACAATTTCAGTAGCCCCTGGCACTTACATCGAGACAATAAAACCGGCGAGTAAAGATGGTCTCACCATAATTGGTGATGCAACTAACAAACCCATCGTAGATGCCGGCATAAACTTTGCTAACACTGGGGATATTAATGGCATAACATTTGAGAATCTCATCCTTAAGGGAAATACCTTTCCAGGGGCAAGCCCAGATATAATATCAATGGAAAACTCGGGTGCAGTATATGACCTTAAAATAAACAACTGCGTTTTTGACGGTGGAAAGGTCTCAGGGAAAATGGGGATGGTGGGAGAGAATCTTGCCGGAACATTCACCATAACCAACAACGAGTTTAAGGATATATGGGGTTGGGCGGTTTTAGATGTGGATGATGATGCAACCCCCCCTTCCGGTCGTAATACATTAGTGTTCACTGATGTCATATTATCTAACAATAACATCCATGACTGCGACGGTTCAATTGCACTAAGGGGCAATGATGTTACCAGAACCCAGCATGTGACTGTGAATGGCAATACCTGGAGCAACATCGGAGGACACGGTACAGAAAACAGCCAATGGGCTGCCCTGGAAGCCAATCATGCAGATAGTTTGATTGTTCATGACAACACGGTAGAGGGAGTCAAACAGGGAGATGGTGGCGAGGGCCAGGCATTCCAATTCTGGGACATAGGCACAATTGATTTCCATGACAACACAATCAAGAATAATTATCAAGGAGTATATTTCTTTGGAGGCTCTCATATTGACCCATGCGGGGGGCCATATGCACTCCCCTCGGGAAGCCTCTACAACAACAACATTTTTGGGAACACAATGTACGGGCTGAGTGTTGAAGCCACAAACACAGGCGGCCCATTAAATGCAGAACGCAACTGGTGGGGAGACTTTTCTGGACCTTACAATGCTATCAGCAATTCAGCAGGTGCAGGGAATGCAGTAAGCGATAATGTTGATTTTGATCCATGGCTATGTGAGTCTGCACCGAGCATATGGGATACTTTCAATGAGAAATGCGACAAAGATCATGATGGCTATGCCGCAACAGGTTACGGGGGGGACGACTGCAAAGATAATGACCCTGCAATTAACTCCGGAGCCACTGAAACCTGCAACTCAATTGATGACAACTGCAACAATTTAGTGGATGAAGCTTCCAATGCCAATGACTGTAAAGGGACATGTGAGATATACTACGCAGGAGATAACTATGTCTGGACCGGTAATGGCGGGGCGCTGAACTGCTGCGGCAATGATCCTGGCGAGGCCGGCCCATATGAAGCAACCGAGACAACCTGCGATGGTAGGGACAACGATTGCAACGGCCAAATTGATGAGGGACTCCTGACAACGTATTTTAAGGATAATGATGGGGACACATATGGTGACCCTGCGAATTCAGTTCAGGCTTGCACGCAACCAGCAGGTTATGTGGCAAGAGCCGGAGACTGCGTTGATACCAATGACCTGGTTAATCCAGGAATGACAGAAACTTGCAATGGCATTGATGATAACTGTGATGGTGTAATAGATGAAGAAGGTGCAGTACACTGCGTGAATTACTACCAGGATGGTGATGGCGACACGTACGGTACATCTTCCGTACACTGCTATTGCGCCCCAACTGGCGTGTACACGGCCACAAGGAATGGGGACTGCGTTGATACCAATGACCTGGTTAATCCAGGCGCAGCAGAGGTCTGTGATGGCCTAGACAACAATTGTGATGGCCAAGTGGATGAGGAGAACGCCCTAGGCTGCACAACCTATCACTACGACGGCGATGGCGATACATACGGAATAACTGACAACAAATGCCTCTGTGCCAAAAATGGTTACTACACTGCCACTGTTGCAGGGGATTGCAATGATGCAAATGACCAAATCCACCCAGGTGTAATAGAAATATGCAACGGTGTTGATGACAACTGCGACAGCCAGGTTGATGAAGGTGTCTTGTTAACTTTCTACCGAGATGCAGACACAGACACTTACGGGGATCTAATTGTGACCACCCAGGCATGTTCAGTCCCGGCAGGTTATGTTGCTGACAACCATGACTGCAATGACCTGGACAAGGATGTAAACCCGGGCGTGACAGAGCGCTGCAATGGCATCGATGATGATTGCGATGGCGTGATTGATGAGGAAGGCGCAGTAAACTGCGTGAACTACTACCAGGATGGTGATGGCGATACTTACGGAACAACTTCAATACGCTGCTATTGTGCGCCAACTGGCATTTACACAGCCACACAAAGCGGGGACTGCGTTGACACAAACGACCAAATCAATCCAGGAGCAGCTGAGATCTGCGATGGTGTTGACAACAACTGCAACAGTCAAACAGATGAAGGATTCACTGACACAGACCACGATGGTATTGCAGACTGTGTTGACCCAGACATAGATGGTGATGGAATCGACAATGGCCATGACAACTGCCAGTATGTCGCAAACACAAACCAGGCAGATATGGACCACGACGGCTTAGGCGATGTATGTGACCCTGATATAGATGGCGACGGCATCCCCAACACAACCGACCCATTCCCAACAAGATACAACATGGCCCCCAAAACACAAATAACCGCTCCAGATGTAAACAGCTGGCACAATGGGCCATTTGCAGTAACATTGACAGATTCAGATGCTGACGGGGTATCAGATTTGCCGCTAACCTGCGAGTACAGCGTCTGGGCAAAGCGTGATAGCGGGTGGACAGCAACAACCCCCTCAACTCCAAGAGTGTGCAGTTCAACAATCACAATCAACTGCCCCACAGAGGGATATGACTACTGCGAAATCCATGCAAGTGCAAAAGACAAGTGGAACGCACAAAACTCCACAGGCAAGTCAGCAATGCGCCTATTCTCCCTTGACTGGACGGGACCAAACCTGCGTATAGTAAAACCATTGGCAAATGCAATCATGGGGGACAAGAGGCAGCAGATTGAGGCTGCGATTAATGACCGCGGTGTTGGCTTGGACTTAAACAGCGTGAGGTTGTACATTGACGGAACCAAAGTAACCCCAACAGTTACAGCAACGTCTGTGAAGTACACTCCAACTTCTGACCTCTCAGAAACCACCCACACAATCAAGGTTGAGGCAAACGACTCACTAAGGAACCATGCTTTGTTGGAGTGGAAATTCACAGTTGACACAACAAAGCCAGCAGTGAACATACTTGCGCCAAGTATTTCTGACAAGATCAGCCAGACGCAGAAGGTTGTTGTTGAGACAAATGAGATTGTTAAAAAAATAAGTGGGAAAACAGATACAGGCAGGGCATTCACACTCTGCACAAACTGTGACCTGACAGGCAATACCCTGGTTTTTGATGAAGGGATTAACACCCTTACTGCAACAGCAGAGGATTATGCTGGCAACCTGAATACGGCAGCTGTGAGCTTCTTCATTGACTCACACCCGCCACAGATACTAAATACACTCCCAGACAACGGAGTCACAATCCAGGGTTCAATCTTCATAGTCCGTTACACAGAAGACAACCTGAAGAAAGTGATACTCCATTGGAGAGTTTACTCACCCCTTGGCCCAGAGCAGACAACTGAATTCACAGGTTGTTTACCAGGCAAGAACATGGAGTGCTCAAATGAGGTTTCCATGAAGGCCCAGGATGGGAAGACAATCCAATACTGGTTCGAGCTCCAGGATGGTGTTAACACACCAGTTCTTTCCAGCAAAAAGCTGGTTAACATTGACAGCACAAAGCCAGTGATAACAATCTACTCCCCAACCGGGAGCCTGTTCAACAAAGCATCAGTGAACCTAGGGATATCGCTAAGCGAGGCAGCAAGCCTAACCTACACAGACAACGGCAGGGCAGTCAACCTTTGCACATCCTGTGACGGCTTCAACGGCGCCAGGAGCTTCAGCGAAGGCTCACACACGCTCATCTTCAAGTCCGCAGACAAGGCGGGAAACAAGGCAGATGAGAAGACAGTGACGTTCACGATTGACACAACAAAGCCAGTGATAATTTCGGTTTCCCCAACAAACGGCTACACCGCCGGCACATTTAGCGTGCAGTACACTGCCACTGACCTCGCCACAGCAATACTCCATTACGGTAGCAATCAGATGGAGCAGGCATGTACCAAGGGCACAAGCCAGACCTGCACATTCAGCCCGCCAGTGACCCATGGGAACAGCTTTGATTATTACTTTGAGCTAAAGGACACAGCTGGAAACATAGCAACCTCCAGCAAGAAACACGTTACAGTGGATACAGTCAAGCCCACATTCCCAGTTGCGTCACTCACTCCATCTAAGGGAGGAATTAGTTTCAACATCCTCCTCAGCGAGAAGGTGAACAGGCTCAGCTACAATGCCGGCGCCGGGGATAAACTCCTCTGCGTGGGCTGCAATGCATACAACATCAAGCAATCCTTTGCACCAGGC
>CAIWSB010000030.1 GCA_903915225.1 uncultured Candidatus Woesearchaeota archaeon | reverse complement strand
CAGGCACAGATGACAACAACATCATGGTTGTTGTTAATGCGCTGGCCCCATCGAATTATGTTGAGATCTATAAGGAGATACCTGTGCTGGGTGAATCTGTTGGCGTGAGGCGCAGGGGAAAGGCGCTGGAGATTTACGACAAGGAGCGTCCGGGAAAAAAACTCAGTGTTGAGCTGCCCGAGGCAGAGTTCGATGCCAAGACTCTTGGCATGGCCAAGAATGCCAAGATATACCTGCCTGCCAAGGTTGCATTTGCATACAGCATTGTTGTAAACGCACGCGGCGATAAGCCCCACGCAGAGATTGCCACCAAAACCTACTGCCCACTGGGATGCAACGGCGAGCACTCAAAGGAACAGGTCAAGCTGGTGGTTGTCAGTGGTGATGTTGCGCCATACACAGAAAAGCAGCTGGTTAGAGAAATCAGATCCAAAATGAAAAGGCAATTCATCTTTTCCGTACCTTCCTGGCTAGGTGGCAAGGGCAGCAAGAAGCATTGGAGGGATTACCTCAAGGAAAAGGGAGGACAGGTAGAGAAACATGATGCACGTGATGCAATATTGCTTGGTGAAGATGAAAGTTATGTGCCAGGAAGAATAATAACACAATCAACCCAGCAGGAGGCTCTGACTGGGCCGGTTATCGAAACACCTGGTGGTGGGTTACCTGGATCTTCAAAACCGGGCCTTGAGGCTGCCATTGAACGTGTGGAAAAGCTGGATGGGGCTGCTGAGCCAGAGAAAACTGATGCTGCACCAATTGTAACTGAACCTGAAGTTGAAGTTAAAATCCAGCCAGTGAAAAAACCAGAGGTACAACCAATTAAACCCACGGTTATAGATGGAAAAATTGTGTTTGTCATCCCAATAACAGGGCCTAATATAGGACAGGACAGCGGGGACCAGAATGATGGTGGACCGGAAGATGTTGAGGATCGTTGGTGAGAAAAATGGCAGAGATTATTGAGAACCGATACAACCGGCAGGAACTGATATCCGGGTGGAAGCAGGAAAAGATTAGCAAGGCCTCTGTTGCAATTGTTGGCTCAGACGCCCTGGCGGGCTTCACCTCAGCCAGCCTGGCTGCGCTGGGCTTTGGCGAGGTCACAATATATGACAACGCCAGGTTCACCAAGGCAGATCCGACGGAATTCCTGCTCAAGCTGAGCGAGGTTACTGGTTCTAAGGTTGAGGCACTTGAAGATATACTCGGTAAAATGAACCCGATGGTTAATGTCATAGGGGTTCATGCCAAGATGGATTCACCTGCCATGGCTGAGCTACTGTGGAAGCCAAAGCTAATAATCGAGGCCACCAACTCACCTGCTTCAAAGAAGGTTGTTTATGAGTATGCTGACAAGCGCAAGATACCTGTGATTTCAGCATCTGCGGACTTGAACTGGGGGGAGATTTACGTGAGACAGCCCGGGGATAATGGCGGCAATATGGATGCCTATGAAGGCAAGCCCCAGGGGGCAGTGCCAGCTGAGGTTCTTGCCGGCTTTATTGCAGATGAGGCAAGAAAAATCATCATGCCACTGGGTGACGGGGATGAGCCCATAAAACAGTTCACCTATTCATGCGCCTCACCCAAGAGGTTCTCCAGGGATAAAGAAGTTGAAATCGGCACAGACAACTTCTCAGGCAAGCGCGTGCTTATGATAGGCGCCGGCGCGCTCGGGAATTTCGTGGGGCTCGGGTTGGCAATAGCAGGTGTGGGCAAAGTTGACATGTTGGATTTTGACAATGTTGAGGTCACAAACCTTGCGAGGCAGATCCTCTTTTACGATGCAGTGGGCCAGAATAAGGCCAAGGCACTGGCTGCGAAGCTCAAGCTCATCAACCCCAAGTGCAAGGCCAAGGGCATCAACGGGAAGCTTGATGAGAATTACACTGAGTATTTTGAGAAAAACCAGCTTGACCTGATTATTGACTGCGTTGACAACCAGGCAACCCGTGCATTCTCAAACTTTTTCGCTGTGAAATACAAGGTGCCTCTGATTAGCGGCGGCACCAGCCCATTCAAAGGCCAGGTCATGGTTTACAAGCCAGGCGAGAGCTCTTGCCTGGACTGCAGATACCAGGTTGATGCGGCACTGGGCAAGGAGCGTGTGAGCCACAGCTGCACCCATGCTGTTGAGGCCAGCGTGATTATGAGCAATGAAATAATTGGTGGGCTGATGGTGGCAGAGGCACGCTCAATCATGTCACCTGAGCAGTATGGGAGCCCCATCAAGAAAATGATAATGTACGACTCCCGCAGCGCAGTGCGTGCAGGGCTTGTTGGCGGGGAAACATCGTGCGATTGCACACGCGGCGATATTAAGGAATGGATGGGGGAAGTGTTGGGGAAGGCTAAGGAGAAGAAAGCAGAGTAAGCTATTTCCCGAGTTGCTGCTGGATTAATTTGCCTATGCGTTCTGCTGCAAAGCCGTCGTTCTTGTAATGGTAATGTTCGACAAAGCGGGAAATCCTGGCTTTGAGTTCCGCCAGATATTTTTTATCCTTGAGTTTGCCAAGGGCCTTATCAAAATCAGCCTTTGAACAGATCTCTATTGCAGCACCCTCAGGCAGGTAAGGGAGCCCATCAAGATGGGAGCGCTTAAAATTGATGATAAAAACAACTTTGCCCATAAGCATCGCCTCAATGCCAACAGTTGAGGCAGAGGTCACAACATAATCCGAAGAGCGGATGAGCCTGTATATGTCAGAATAGCGTGACACAACTGAAACATTGTACGGGGGGTTTTTGAGGGTCAATGACTGTGTGGGGTGGGGTTTTACAGTCACATCAAAAGAAGGGTGAGATGAGGCTATCTGCAGCATTGCCCTGAGGTTGCCGGAAGTCCATTGGGAAGCAAAAAGTATCCTGTTCCCGACAGGCGGGGAGAATTTCCAGGATTTTACAAAATCAAATTTTGGGTTCCCGGTGACCTTAATTATTTTTGGCGGATAATTACAGTATTCTAACAATACCTCCTTGGAATATTCGCTCCAGACACATTTCAGGTTTGGCAGCGGCCGCCAGAAAGGGCTTTTGCGGTCCAGCGAAGATGGGTATTCTGTGTGAGTGTGAACACAGCCAGGATAAATCAGCTCGTGAGAAAGCGCAAGTGTCTTAACTTTAGGGTTTAATCTTGCGTTAAGCATTAGCGCCTTTCCATAGATGTTTTCCTCGTGGTCAATAACTACAAGGCGGGGCTTCTCCTTCTTGAGAATAGTTTCAGTTATCTTTCTGGCATCCATGGAAATAATGCAAAGTGACCCAAAAATAAGCTCGAGCCTTGGCCTGATTAATGGGAATAAGTCATACCCGCGATAAGAGAAAATGCCTGTAAAATCCTTGTCTACAGATAGCTTTCGCCA
Source organism: uncultured Candidatus Woesearchaeota archaeon (assembly GCA_903915225.1). Classification (GTDB taxonomy): domain Archaea; phylum Nanobdellota; class Nanobdellia; order Woesearchaeales; family B29-G15; genus B29-G15. The sequence continues at coordinate 53,314 of CAIWSB010000030.1, read as the reverse complement.
GAGCAACCGGAATTTCCTCATCTCACTTCTCAGCCATGAATAATGGGAAAAGGAGTAATAATCACCAAAATACGCAACCGGGCTGAACAGGAAATGCCTCACAAACCTATTCAAGTTAGCAAGCTGGTTCATCTGCTCATATCTCACAACCTTGTAAGCCACATGTTTCTGCTTTAAAGCAGAAATCAGGCTGCCAAAAAGGGAGTTTTTTGTTTCATCCTTGGCAGAGAAACGGATGTTTGAAAGGAAAAGCACATCTCCCCTTTTCCTGGTTTTAAAGGGAAGCCGAATCAACCCCAAAGCACTTCGGATAAACAGCCAGGAATGTAGAATTGCCCTTGACGCCATTTGATTGCTGACAATGCGTGCTGAGAGTGATTTTGAGCGATTAGCAGATGTTAGCCTGCACTTAAACCCCTTTCTCTTGCAGACAAGCTTGCAGCATTCAAAGAACACATCACCGAAAGGGTCGGTTACCTCCAGCTCAACGTCGCCAGTCACATGCCGGTCAAGAAAGCCAATGTAGTTCAAGATAAAATCAAGCCCGGGCACAGTAAATTTATCAGTGGAGTATTCAAGGAAGTAATTGAAAAGGTAAGAATAATTGAATCCGTCAACCACCAGGAAGCGTGATAATTTTGCATACATTGCTGTTGCAGCATTGCGCCAGTCCAATGAGTGCTTGGTCGAAAAGCTGAAGAGTTCATGGGAGACTCCATCAACAACAATATCCCCTGAATACATTGTCTGGACATTAACAACAATCTTCATTCTTTATGCCTTAACAAACACTCAACTCTTTAGATGAAAAAACAAGGAGTATTCATTAATTTTTTGTTTTCCTAGTGCCCCAAAAAAGGGATTGCAAAATCAAACCTGGAAAGAGGCTAAACTCGTGTTTTGCATCGAGTTTTTTGACCAGAAAGTTTAAATACTCTGCCAGGTTAAAACAACCCTTATGGATTACAAGAAATTATTCAATAATAAGGTAATTTTGATCACTGGAGGAACAGGATTTCTGGGGAAAGCGCTAGTTGCGAAAATCCTTGAATACGAGCCCAAAAGCATCCGGGTGTTCAGCAGGGATGAGTTCAAGCACCATAAGGTGCAGGAATTGTTCAAGTTCAACCCTAAGCTGAGAAACCTCGTTGGCGACGTCAGGGACTTTGAGAGGCTGAAAAAGGCCTGCGAAGGCGCGGATATTGTGATTCATGCAGCTGCCCTTAAGAGGCTGGACCTTCTTGAGTACAATGTGGAGGAGTCAATCAAGACAAACATACTTGGAACATTGAACGTGGTAAACGCCTGCCTCCAATCCAATGTCCAAAAGGCGATCTTCATATCAACAGACAAGGCATGCTCGCCTGTAAACACCTACGGGGCGTGCAAATTTGTCAGTGAAAGGATTTTCAATGAGAGCAACTTTAACAAGGGCGCCCGGAACATAGTCTTCACATGCGTGCGCTATGGGAACGTGCTTGAGAGCACGGGCTCGGTCATCCCCTTTTTTGAATCGAAAATAAAAAACAATGAGAAAATCCCCCTGACTGACCCGCGGATGACGCGCTTCATAATAAGCTCAGACCAGGCAGTGAATCTCATCTTTGATGCTCTTGAATATAGTGTTGGGGGTGAGGTCTTTGTGCCAATTCTCCCGGCTTTTAAAGTCACAGACCTCATCAAGATTCTGAAAAAGAAGCACAGCTCTGATGTCGGCACAGAGCTGATAGGGCTTCGGCCGGGCGAAAAGATCCATGAGACAATGGTCAATTCAGCAGAAATCCCAAGGACATTCAGATTCAAGAACATGTATGTCATCACGAGCTCCATCGAGAAGTATGTCGATGTCAGGAAGCCGGCGTATTATGTCAAGAGGAATCTGCTGAATGAATCTGTGATGAAAGAATACACCTCAGAGCATGCAGTAATCGGGATTCCCCAGATTGAAAAGCTGTTCAAGCAATTAGGGTTATTATAATGATTCCTTATGGAAGACAGACAATTGATGATAGCGATATTAAGGCAGTCACCGATGTCCTGAAAAGCGATTTTCTCACCTGCGGGCCAACCATACCTGCCTTTGAGAAAAAGTTTGCCACCTTTGTTGGCTCAAAATATGCAGTTGCTGTTTCCAACGGTACTGCTGCGCTGCACCTGGCATGCCTGGCAGCAGAGCTTTCTAAGGGCGATGAGCTGATAACAACGCCTATGACCTTTGCAGCCTCTGCCAATTGCGCACTCTATTGCAACGCCAAGCCTGTGTTTTCAGATATAAATGGGAATGGGTTGATTGACCCAGATTTGATTGAAAAAAAGATAACTAACAAGACAAAAATAATTATTCCGGTACATTACGGGGGTTTCCCCTGCGAGATGGACAAGATAAGGGAAATTGCGAGCGGCCTGACAATTATTGAAGATGCGAGCCATGCAGTCGGCTCAACATACAAGAATTCAAGGATAGGCTCATGCGGGTATTCCGACATGGCGATTTTCTCGCTCCATCCTGTAAAGCACATCACAACCGGCGAGGGCGGGATTATTACAACAAACTCCAAGGAGCTTTATGACAAGCTGATGATACTCAGGACCCATGGCATTACCAAAAATCCTGCAGACTATAAAAACAAGAACGAGGGTCCATGGTACCATGAGATGCAGATGCTGGGCTACAATTACAGGCTAACGGATATACAGGCAGCCCTCGGCTTAAGCCAGATTGAAAGGGTCAATATGTTCATTGATAAGAGGAAGAGGATAGCAAAGAGATATGACGATGCGTTCTCAAACAGCAAGCACTTGACGTTTGTATCAGGTTCGCCCGGAACAACCTGCGCCTACCATCTCTATGTGATAAAATTGAAAGACAAATCAAAGAGACTGGGGCTGTTCAATCATTTAAGGGAAAAGAACATCTATTGCCAGGTCCATTATATCCCCTTATATTGGCACCCCTACTACCAATCCTTGGGGTACAAGAAAGGGTCCTGCCCGGTTTCAGAGGATTTCTATGAAAGGATAATCTCAATCCCAATCTTTCCCAATTTAACTGAAAAGGATCAGGATTACGTTATTGAAGCAATAAAAGGATTTTTCAATAATTAAAATGGCAATTAATGAGCAGTCTGAGTTTTGGAAAGGGGAATTTGGGGATGAGTACACAAAGCGATGCTCAGGGGATTTGGACACTTATTATAAAAATCAATATGGGGTAACAAAAACAGAGCTGAACAGGGAATTTTTCAAGGGCATCCCTAAAACAAGCGCCATACTTGAGTGCGGGTGCAATCACGGCTGGCAGCTCAAGCTTTTAAAGAAAGAGGGGTTCCAGAGCCTATGGGGATTTGAAATAAACAGGAGCGCGCTCCTATTGGCACAAGAAGACAAAGACCTAAACCTTGTTGAGGGCTCAATTCTTGATGTCCCATTCAAGGATGGTTTCTTTGATTTGGTTTTCACCAACGGGGTGCTGATACACATCCACCCAAGCGACCTGCCCAAGGCAATGGATGAGATGTACCGCATGTCAAAAAGATACATCCTGTGCCTTGAGTATTATTCTGATAAGCTGGAAGAAATTGTTTATAGAGGCAATACTAATAAACTATGGAAGGACAATTTCCTGAAATTGTTTCTTGAGAGGTTCCCAAAACTCAAGCTGGTCAAGGAGAGGAAGCTGAAGTACATTAATGAACCTGACAAGACAGATAATATCTTTTTAATGGAGAAGAAATAAAATGGCATTTAAGATAAAAAACAAGCTTATTGGAGATGAGAAAAACTGCTTCATCATCGCTGAGGCAGGGAGCAACCACAACAAGGATATTCTCCTGGCAAAAAAACTAATTGATGCAGCAGCCGAGGCTAAGGCAGATGCAGTCAAGTTCCAACTGTTCAGGGCAGAGAAGCTATACCCGTCCAATTGCGGGAATGTCAGGCTGAATAATAAGGAAGTGGACTTCTTTAAGCTCATTAAAAATATGGAACTACCAGTCAAATGGCTAGTTGAATTGAAGCTACATGCGGAACATAAAAAACTGATATTCCTATGCTCGCCCTTCGACGAGCAGGCAGTTGATGAATTGGCAGAAATCAGCGTGGATGCCTTCAAAATCGCCTCGCCTGAGCTGAACCACATCCCTCTGCTGGAATATATAGCCAAGAAGGGAAAGCCGATTATTATGTCCACCGGACTGTCAAAAATATGTGAGATTGATGAGGCAATTGATACGATCTCCAAATTCAATAAGAGAATAGCAATACTCCACTGCGTGAGCGCATATCCCGCACCGCTTGAGGACTGCAACCTGAATGTTATTGAGACATTTAGGAAAATATTTGATATTCCTGTTGGTTTCTCAGACCACACATTGCACCCGATTTATGGTCCGCTGGTTGCTGTGTTTAAAGGGGCCTCAATAATTGAGAAACACCTTACCCTGGACAAGAAGATGGAAGGCCCGGACCATAGGTTTGCCCTGAACCCTGAGGAGCTAAAGCAGATGGTCACATCAATACGCGAGTTTGAAAAATTAGAACATGAAGAGCAATGGAAGATGTTGAATTCCCTGATTAGGGAAAAGGAATTGGGCAAAATATTGGGGGTTTTCAGAAAGATTATACCTGAGTCTGAAAAGGAACTCTACCCGGGAGATAAGAGAAGCATCGTGGCCATAAAGGATATGAAGATTGGGGAGAGAATAACTCCACATTCTGTTGCAGTGCTGAGGACTGAACGAAACTTGAGCCCGGGGTTGCATCCCAGGTATTTCAAGGGGATAATTGGCGCCAAGCTGCATAAGCCCGTGTGTTATGGCCAGGGCATTAAATGGGAACACCTGCTGGAAAAATGAAGATAATTGCCATTGTCCAAGCCAGAATGGGTTCCAACAGGCTTCCTGGGAAGGTGCTCAAGAGAATAAGAGGAAAGCCCATTTTATGGTATGTCATTAAGAGGCTGAAGCTTTCCCGCGGCATTGGAAGGATTGTTGTGGCAACTTCAGTCCAGAAGGAGAATGACGCCATTGAGAAGTTCTGCAAAAAGACTAAAACAGCTTGCTTCAGGGGTTCTGAGGCTGATGTGCTTAAAAGGTACTATGACTGCGCAAAAAAAGAGAAGGCAGATCAGATTATCAGGATAACAGCAGACTGCCCGCTGATTGATCCAAATCTCGTTGATATGGTGATCAAGGAACATCTTAAGAAAAAAAATCAGTACACTGCCACAAATGTTGAGTCTGGGAGGCATTTCCCGCGCGGCCAGGATGTGGAGATATTTGGTTTTGCCACACTTGAAAGGACAAACAAGGAGGCAAAATCCAGATCAGAGAGGGAGCATGTCACACTCTACATAACCAAAAACCCGAGGAAATTCAAGACGCAGTATATTAATCCAAAGAAGAAATTAAAAACCCAGGATATCAGATTGTGCGTGGACTATACAGACGATTTTGTCTTAATCAAGGATATTATAGAATTTTTCGATCCCAGAATTGGCTTCTCTTTGGCAGACATTGAGGGGTTTTTTCACAGATGAAAAAAATACTCCTCATAAGCCCGTCATACAAGGTGCACAAAACCTCAAAGGCGGTTTTGCGGCAGGAGCCGCCGATTGGTCTTCTGAACCTGGCCTCATTCATTGCAGAGAAAGGCTATGAATGCGAGATAGTCAATACCGCATTTGAAGAGATAGATTGGGCCAAGATAAAGAATGGCGAATATTCCCTTGTTGGCTTCACTGTGTTCATCGGGGAGTTCATGAAGAACACAAAGGAGTTTTCAAAGAGGATTAAGTCGATTAATCCGAAAATCCCCATTTGCATAGGAGGGGTCATGGCTTCGCTCTACCCTGAGGAGATGCTCAAGGAGTATGATGTTGACTTTGCAGTGAGATACGAGGGGGAATACACCTTATTTGAGCTCTTACAGTATTTGGAAGGGAAGCTCGACATCAGGGAAATAAAAGGGCTTTCATACAAACTCAATGGGATTGTATACACCAACAAGCCACGCCCGCTGGAGAATGACCTGGACAAGCTGCCTGTGCCCAACTGGAAGGTTTTCGGCAAGAATTACAACTTGGAGCAAATCCCATACTATTTCAGGATTATGAGCAGCAAGGGATGCCCGTTCCAGTGCAGCTTCTGCTACAGCCAGTCAATTGATAGCGAATTAAAGAAGGGCTCCCCATTGTGGAGGTCAAGGACTGCAAGCCATGTTATCGCAGAGATAGAGAAGATAAACAGGGAGACCAAAACCACAGTTTTCACATTCGGCGATGATAATTTCGTTGTGAATAAGAAAAGGGTTCTGGAGATATTGAGATGGATGCGCAAAAAGGGATTTTACATTGAACAATGCATAGCTCATTTGAACAACCTCGATGATGAGATTATAGATGCGATGGGGGGGATTGTGCAGACAGTTATTTACTCAATTGAATCTGCCTCTCCTCTGCTGCAGAAATTGCTCAACAAGAATATACTACTGGAGAGAATCCCCGAGATTAATCGGAAATTATTCAAAAAAGGCATAACAACAACCCACAATTTCATTATCGGGCTGCCTACAGAAAGAGATGCAGATCTGCGAATGAACTTCGAGATGATGGTTAGGCTGAAAGCAATCAACCCTTACGTCAGGTCATTGTGCTATTTCTTCCTGCCATTGCCCTGCACACCAATTACTGAGTATGTAAAAAACACAATGGGGTTGGAATTGCCTGAAACACTTAAGGATTTTGAGGAGGCCTCGTTCGATAGCGGCGTAGAAGTCGGGAAAAAATTCAGACCGTGGCTTGACAATGAGAGATACTATTTCCTCCATAAATACTGTGAAATATTTAATGATGTGTTCCAGATAAACAACATAGAGCTATCTGCGGAAAGCAAAGGATTTTTAGAGGGCGATGCAAAGCTAAGGAAAATCTTTGAGGGGGTTGAGAAGGTTAATAAGCCCAGAGTGCTTTACAGGCCCTATGTCCTGGACAGGGTGCTGAAACACGAACATATAGACCTGCTGGAGGACCTCAAGAAAAGGGTGTGAAAATGAAGCTAGCCATAATGCAGCCAACCTATTTGCCGTGGGCAGGATATTTTGCACTTATGGACAGCGTTGACAGGTTTGTTTTTCTGGATGACGTTGAGTTCAGCAAGCAGAGCTGGCAGCAGAGGAACAGGATTAAGGGCAGCGCGGGAGAGTTATGGCTGACAATCCCTGTCAAGGACAAGGACAAAAGGCAGCTGATTAAGGATGTCCTTATTGATAACACGCAGGATTGGCAAAAGAAGCACTTACTTTCGATCAAGGCGAACTACTCGAGGAGCAGTTTCTTCGATAAATACATTGGGCCTTTGGAAAAGATTTACTCAGGCAAATTCGACAGGTTATGCGATTTCAACATGAAAATAATAACATGGGCAAAGAAGGAGTTAGGGATTAAGACCACCATTAAGATATCCTCTGAATTGGGCCTTGGGAATGCAGACAAGGTGGAAAGGCTGATAACGATATGCAAGGCCATGAAATGCGATGAGTATATATCGCCCCAGGGCTCAAGGGAATACATTGAGGAGAACAACCTCTTCCCGAAAGAAAACATCAAACTCGCTTACCAGGAATTCACGCACCCAAAATATAATCAATTGTTTGGCGAGTTTATGCCATTCCTGGGTGTGATTGACCTGTTGTTCAACATGGGAGAGGAATCGCTCTCAATAATCAGGAGTGGAAACAAATGAGGATTGGAATCAAGATTTGGTCGACAAACACTGAGCTGTTCCCGATTGCAGAGGAGCTCTACAAGCAGGAAATGTTTTCATACCTTGAGGTTTACATGGTGCCGGGAACTATTAAGAATTGTGTGATTCTGAAAAAGATGGGCATCCCGCTTGTTCTGCATGCCCCGCACTCCCGCCATGGCTTTAACGCCGCGGATAGGAATAATAAAAAGAATTCTGAGATTTATGATGAGATCGAGCAATTCGCTCTGCTGCTGAAGCCGGAGTTTGTAATTTTCCATCCTGAGTTCGGGGAGATTGAGCAATCTATCAGGTTCCTAAAGACCAAGGGAATAAAAAACTCCCTGATTGAGAACATGCCGAAGAGCGGCCTGAACGGCGAGGATTGCATAGGCGCAACCCCAGAGGAGATTTCCCTATTCCTGAAAGCAGGGTTTGGGTTCTGCCTGGATTTCTCCCACGCAATTAAGGCAGGCCATACCCTGAAAAAGGACTTTATTCCCCAATTCCTGTCTTTAGGCCCCAAGATGTTCCACATCTCTGATGGGCATAGGGACAGCGACAAGGATGAGCACCTGAACCTTGGCGAGGGGGATTTCGATATAAAATCCATAAAGAAAAGGATTGAGGCACTCAACAATGCCATGCTCACTTTTGAAACCCCCAAAACCACTGGCCTCGACAATGACATAAAAAATATCAACTACTTCTTGAAATCAAAATAGGACAGGACTATTTAACATGCCGATATGTCTTTCTTTTATACCTCATCATGAGGAGTGAGTTGCTGACAACAGACACTGAGCTGAATGCCATTGCAGCGCCTGCAATCATGGGGTTCAGCAGTAGCCCTATTGATGGGTAAAACACGCCTGCTGCGACTGTGAGCCCGATGGAATTGTAGAAAAATGCCCAGAAGAGGTTCTGCTTGATTTTCTTTAATGTATAATTGCTGAGATCAATGGCAGTTGCCACATCACGCAGGTCATTCTTGATTAGGACAACCTGCCCTGTTTCCAGAGCAACATCTGTTCCTGCACCAATTGCAATCCCAAGGTCTGCCTTAGCCAGCGCAGGGGCGTCATTTATTCCATCGCCAACCATTGCCACAAACTCACCCTGCTGCTGGAGCCTTTCAATCTCCTCTTCTTTATGCTGCGGGATGACTCCTGCAATCACACGGTCAATCTTCAGCTGCGAGGCAATTGCTGCTGCAGTCCTCTTATTGTCACCTGTCAGCATTACAACCTTTTTGCCCATTGCCTTTAGCTGCTGGATGGCTTCCTTTGAGGACTCCTTAACCTGGTCTGAGACAGCGATTATCCCCACAATCTTCCTGTCTAGGCCTAGAATCATGGCTGTCTTGCCTCCATGCTCCAGCTTGCCCAGTTCGGATTCAATCGGGGAAATATCCACACGATATTTGAGGAAAAGCTCCCTGTTGCCGAAGAGGATTTCCTTTGAATTGTGTTTAGCGAGTATACCATGCCCAGGGATTGCCTGAAAATGGCTCGCGTCTGGGATTTTCATTTTCCCAGCCTTTTCTAGGATTGCATCTGCCAATGGATGCTCAGAGCCTTTTTCTGCAATTGCTGCATATGTCAGAACCTCTTTTGCATTTAGCCCGTCTGCTGTCAGGATATCTGTTACCCTTGGCTTTCCTTCTGTCAGTGTGCCTGTCTTGTCAAAAACAACAGTAGTGACCTTGTGGGCATTCTCAAGAGCCTCTCCGCTTTTTATTAGGACGCCGTTCTCAGCTGCCTTTCCTGTACCGACCATTATTGCTGTGGGTGTTGCTAACCCGAGCACGCACGGGCATGCAATGATTAATACTGTAACAAAAATGCTCATGGAGAATACAAGGGATTGCCCAACCAAGAGGAACCACACCAGGAAAGAGGCGATTGCGATTAATATTACTGCAGGGACAAAGTAACCGCTCACCTTGTCGGCAAGCCTCTGGATTGGCGCCTTGCTGCCCTGGGCTGCGCCAACCATGGCGATAATCTGGCTGAGCACAGTGTCCTGGCCAACCTGGGTTGCCTTAAATCTCATCATGCCATTCTTGTTTATTGTTGCGCCAATCAGCTTGTCACCTGGCTTCTTCTCAACAGGCATGCTCTCACCTGTAATCATAGATTCATCAACTGAAGAAGAGCCGAATTTGACAATACCATCCACTGGGATTTTCTGGCCGGGCTTTACCAGTACTATGTCACCCACCTTTACATCATCAATTGGGATTGTGAGTTCCTTGTTGTCTCTAATCACAATTGCTGTCTTGGGCTGGAGCCCGATGAGCCTCTTGATGGCCATTGAGGCCTTGCCTTTTGTGATTGCCTCAAGCCATTTTCCCAGGAGGATAAATGTGATTATAACCGCAGATGTGTCAAAATATAATGAATCGCCTGGCAGCTGGCCGAATACAACCAAGGTGCTGTAGATGTATGCAGCAGATGTGCCAACGGCGATTAATGTATCCATGCTGGCTGTTTTTGACATTAGTGCACGCCAGGCGCCCCTGTAGAACCTAAAGCCAACAATGAACTGCACAGGTGTTGCCAGGATGAACAGGACAATTGGTGGAACACTAATCCTGAATATTTCTGGCATTGATAGTACGAATATTGGCAGGGCGAAGGCAAGAGATAGTATGAATAGTCGTTTCAACTTCTTTGTCTCAGAGTCCATGCCTTGCTGCTGGGCGTCTGCGCCTTTCGAGATTTCCTCAGTTGGTTTGTATCCCAGCTTGGAGATTGCCTTAAGCAGAGAGGATTTTGCCTGAATTCCTGGGTCAAACTCAACAGTGGCCTTCTCAGTTGCAAAATTCACATTGGCCGAGATTACCCCTCTCATGCCAATGAGCTTCTTTTCTATGTTTGCAGCGCATGAGGCGCAGTGCATTCCCCCTATATTGATTGTTATTCGTTCCATTTAATCCACACTATCCCTTCCGATTTGTACCATTGCCATTACTATTTAAATTAGACCCCGAAGTTTGATGCAGTGACCCTTGCAGGGTATGTCTTGAAGACGTCAATTTTGAGTATTGCTCCCTCATTGGTTTTCGAGCCGTCGTATGAGACGTCGAAAAAGTTCGGCTGGCGATATTTTACTCCCAAGACTCCATTTACTTTCTGAATCTCACTGCTAATCAGCAGGGCATGGCCAGAGCAGGGTATGGTAACCTGGAGGGAAACAGATAAGGGCTCCACTACCTGCCCTGTGTCTGGCCCTTGCACTGTGATTGCATTTGTTGCAGCAGGGAAAATGACTGTGAAGAACAGCACGTTGACAATTAGTGTTGTTCCATATAGGATGGATAGGTACTTCCATTTCCTTTTCATGCCGTCCACGTTTAGCCCGACGTTTCTGCGAAGGTAAATTATTGCAGACACTGTGGCCAGCACAAATGAAAGCCCTATGAGTATGTAAAATGCGTAGGGATTCATCAGGAACTGCCTGAATACTGCTGTTGCAGCTGTCACACCGAGCACAGTAAATACAATGAATAATATGCACCCGGTGTGGGGTATCAGGGCGTACAATAGTCCGCTCAGGAACCCTTTGCCTTTTTCATGCTTAGTGTTACAACAACCTGGTTTTGGAGTATTTTTGTTTTTCATGAAGACTAGAAAACTGAAACAGCTTAAGAAGGATGGAGTGAAACTAGTTTCGCCAACTCTACTCTCATTTTAGATGGCAGCTTAATGTTTAAGAATTACAACATTAGTCATGCCGCGGCGCTTTCTCTCTATTAAGTCTTTTCCTTCAAGCCTGTCAAGGATTCTCGTTACCTTTACCTTGCCAAGCTTTGTCTTTTCGACCAAATCAGATTGGAAGATTGTGCCTTCTGAGTCTATGATTAGGCCGAGGAGCTTTTTCTCTTCATCGTCTAAGGATTCCATTACCTTCTCATAGTTTTTCTTTGTGACATGCTTTGGGGTTATCTGCTCTTTCACTCGCTTAATCTTAGTCACAATTACCTCTTCCTTGCTGAGGAATATGAGGTAAAGTCCGATTAGAAGGATTAGGATGAGTATCACCAGGCTTATGTTTGTCTGGAAATTAATTGTCCCCCACATTGGGCATGTTGTGCCGTGGGAGCATGATGTGTTTACAATGGTTGTCAATGCGTGGTTGAATAGGTAGATGATTAGCCCGATTAACGCTGCAATCCCAATGACAAAGTAGCCCACGATTCTGTTTTTCATAAAGAAACAGTTAGAAGTACTATTTAAAAAGTTTTGCTGGTGTTTCACGGCTTGAGAGCCACTCGCCGAACTTGCTTGCCACGGAATTTGGCTGCCTTATGGTTCTCCACTCAAAATATTCCTCCCGCGTCATGTCAGCCATGGTCTTTGTGCATCCTTCTGGGATGAAGATAAGGTGGAGATCTGACAGGGAATACTCTTTTAGTGTCCCCATGGGCTGTTCTGAGAGGCGGCCTTCGATTGAGGAGGTGAAGCACATCGGCTCAGCGAGGGTGCTGTCCAGGTAGGCGATTGTGTTCAAAAATCCAGCCTCACGGGGCTCGCCCTCCATCAGCTTCAGTATCTTCGGGATGTTCATCTTTGGGTTCTTTAGTATGGAATTTACATAAGAGCCAGGATAGCCGCCTAAGGCGTGCAGGTAAAACCCAGAGTCATGGGCAAAGCAGGGGGATTTTAATTTCTCATAGGCATATTTCACTTTTGCAATTGCGATTTTATTTATATCCTCGGTCCTTGGCTCTGGAAGCTCCATCTTGACCTCAACAATCTCGTGGCCGTATTGCTCAAAGACCTTGCCAAATGTGTTTACTTTTCCCGGGTTAGTTGTTGCGAAATATACTCTCATTTTTGTGCCTTAGATTCTGCAAAATATCTCTTGATAATATCACCAGCCTCATCGAGGTTTTTCCCAAATGAGATTACGCCTTCCTTGTGGCCAGCCATCACTAGGATTCCCATTTTTAGGGTTCTAGTTTCGCCCAAAAGCCGAATCATCTCCCGGGCCATATCTGGAGTGCCATACTCAACATTAGGCGAAGTGGTGGGTACCTTGTCCAAGAGGCTGTTCCATAAATCAAGGTTATGGACATGGACTACTGCCTTTACATTTGGGGCCACTTGATATATTGCAGCATGGGTGAGGGATTCTGATGAGGCTTTGATTGGGCCTTCGCAGTGAAGCCAATTCTTCTCGAAGGAATACTCCTTAACAAGCGTGCAGTGCTCTTCAGTAATTTGCGGTATGTGGCCCGTGGCTGAGCCTGTTATTATAAACTCAAGGGAATTCCCGAGCCTGATGCTCACATTACCAAAGCCAACCCCATCCTTGTATGCGCCCACAAGCCCCAGATCATAGAGCTGGTTTCGCCAGTGTGCCAGTTCCTCAACTTCTAACTTTGGCAGAGGAGCTGTCTGCTTCCATTCGCAATTGAATTTTATGTATCCTTTCTCAGTCATCTTCATCCGCCCTTGGGTATGGTCTCAGGATATAGTTGCATCAGGTTCACAAAGTCGGCCTTGCAGATTCCTCGGTCTGTGATGATACCTGTGATAAGCCTGCCTGGGGTCACATCAAATGCATAATTCGCTGCTTCGCTGTTTTCTGGAGTTAGCAGCATCCTTGTGATTTTGCCATCTGCAAGCCCGGTGATGTATTTCACCTCATCCCCACTGCGCTGTTCTATCTGGATTGCCCCGCCGTCCATCATCCTCCAGTCAATTGAGGTTGATGGGATTGCGACATAGAATGGGATGTTGTTGTCTTTTGCTGCCAGTGCCTTAAGGTAGGTTCCTATCTTGTTGGCAGCATCTCCGCGCCTTGTTACTCTGTCTGAGCCAACCAGAACAATATCCACAAGCCCTTTCTGCATAAGGTGGCCGCCAGTATTATCTGCGACAACTGTATGTGGCACTCCTTGGTGTCCAAGTTCCCATGCTGTGAGTCTTGAGCCTTGGTTGACTGGGCGGGTTTCATCAACCCATACATGCACAGCGATGCCCTTGTTATGGGCTGCATATATTGGCGCAGTTGCAGTTCCGTAATCCACAAATGCCAGCCAGCCTGCATTGCAATGGGTGAGAATATTTACTGGCTCTCCGCCCTTCCTTTTGCTTATCTCTTCAATAAGCCTTAGCCCGTGCTCGCCAATCCTCCAGCAGAATTCAGCATCTTCATCTGCAATTGCATTGGCTTTTTTGAGCAATTTTTCAATTCCTTCCTTTTGCTCATCAACATCGCGGATTGCATTGAGTTGCCCCTCAACTGCCATTCGGATATTTACTGCTGTCGGCCTGGTTGCCAGAAGTCGTTTTCCTGCCTCTTCCATATGACTTGAGAAATTCCCTTCTGGGGCTTCAAATGCAGCAAGGTACATGCCATAGCCTGCAGCTGCACCCAGGAGTCCTGCCCCACGGACATGCATAGTGTTTATTGCCGCGATTACGTCATCGATGGTATGCATGTCTTCAATGCAGAATTCATGAGGGAGCTTAGTCTGGTCAATAGCCTGAATTACACCATAATCCTTAAACCAGATTGTCCTGTAGTGCTTACCCTGGACGTTCATTTTCCCCCCGGAGAAGATTCCTTTTTGGGGTTTATTAATACTTCTGAATTGGAAAATAGAGTATGGAGAGCACAAATCAGCGGGTTATGCTATAGGCGACAAGGTTCTTTTCTCCTTGATATTCCTCCATTACTCCTCTAACTGTGATTGTATCATTTTCATTTAACGACAAAGCCCTGGGCTTGAATAAGGTCACCTCTGTCTTTGCTGCGTGTACGAGCTCAATGAAAGCCACTTTTTCTGTTTGCTGGACCCGCAGGACTTTTCCGGTAAGCTTCACCTCGCGGTTGAGCTGCGCCTTGTTTGGGGAATATGGCACGGGCTGGACAAAGCCAACCAGAAGCACAAGGCAGAGAAGCCCGAGAAGTGAAATTATAAGTGCAAGCCTCATCAGCTGGCTATTGTCCATTTGGGTTGCAATGGATATTGGCTTAATTTAATTTTAATTCAGAAAACCGGAATTATTTCAGGCCTGGTCAGTGCGCCAATCTGGTCTGATGTCTATGTTAGATGCTTTCATTCTCTTTCCTGCATTGTATTGCACAAGCCCGAGCCAGGCTATCATTGCGCCGTTATCAACCAGGAATTGTTTTTCTGGAACAAACAGCTTGGCTTTTCTCTCTTTGCACATAATCCCTGCCATTTGTTGGAGACGGCTGTTGCAGGCAACGCCACCGCCAAGGAGGAGTTCAGATTTGCCGCAATGGGCCATTGCACGCTCAGAAACTTCCATAAGCATTGCGAAAACAGTTTCCTGCACTGAGAAGGCTAAGTCTTCCTTCTTTTCTGACTTGAGTTTTGACTTCAAATTTGTGAGGAGGCCGCCAAATGAGACGTCCATGCCCTTGACTACATATGGGAGTTTGATGTAATTTTTGCTTTTAAGCGCCAGCTTTTCCAGCTTCGGCCCGCCGGGAAATCCTAATCCGAGCTCTCTTGAGAATGCGTCAAGGAAATTCCCAACGCCCATGTCCAATGTTTCACCAAAAATCCTGTACTGGCCTCCCTCGAATGCAATCACCTGTGTGTTTGCGCCTGATGTGTACAGCAGCACCGGGTCTTTTGCCTTTGTGACCAGCTTGCCTATCTCGAGATGGGCAACGCAGTGGTTTACGCCGATGATTGGTATTTTTAGCTTAAACGAAAGTGCAGATGCCAGGAACTGGCCGATTCTGAGTGAGTGGCCTATGCCTGGGCCTTGGGAGAATGCAATCAGGTCTACTTTATTGAGGGGAGTTTTTAATTTGGCCAGAAGGATTGGGAGGTTTTCTACAAGGAAATCTGAGACCTTGCTCGGAATCATGCCCCCTGTTGTGGTTGTGAATGTGGCTGATATGTTCTCTACAACTTTTTTCCCATCAATCACACCCAGGCCGAGGGTATGTGCAGTGGATTCGATGCCGAGGCATATCATGGAAATTGTGATGGGGCAGGGGTTTTTAAAAGTTCCGAGAGAGGTGTTGATTTTATATTCTAGAACCGTAAAGTATATAATTTACTATAGAGTAATGAATATTATGACATATTTCCTAGAACACCAGCCTGGAACTAAGGATTACAAGCTTTGGTGGAGAACCAATCCCAATCATTCTTTCTTCAATCACGATGAGGAACAATTCTCCTTGCTGGCCACACTGAATTTTAACTCAGCTGGCAGGGGAAAATGGAAAGTTGCCAGAAATGAGGAGAGGGCTAAAAAAATCCCTGCCTCAAGCATTGGCACAGTTGTCCAGGGGGAGATGAATCCCATAGATGGGCTTCAGGGCAACCATATATTATTTAGATTAAAGAGTGAAAAACCAGCCACTGTCCTACAATACTTTGAAAAGCTCAGGGGTGGCCCGTCAAATGATTATATGATTCGCTTAGCAAGGCTTGTAAAACATGAAACCACCAAAAATGAGATTGTCATGGAAGCCATGCTAAGGGGCGATTTGACTAAGAGGGATTATTTCATTGGGCGCTTTATTGATGATTACTTGGGCGACCTTAGCCCTGGTGCCGGGGATGACCAAAGTGGATATGTCAGAAATTGTGAGCATTTCCTCACAGAAGCAGTGGCTGCGGGAGCCAAGCAGTTTAGAATTACACCTGCTGAGGCTGAGAGAATGTACACTAAATGCCAAGAGAGCCATACCCGCGATTTTGATTATCCGCAGCTGCCATTGCAGCTGGGTTTCAAGGACGGAGAACAATAATTCTAACCTCTAACTTAATTGCCATCCAAAGAAACCAAAGCTTTATAAAGCATTATTAAAACACAGGTAAAAGAGGTAAGAAATAAAAAATTCTTAAGAAAGATGGAATCGTTTTTGAGGCTGGGCCTTAACCAGCCGTTGATGGAATCAATTAAGGAACAAGGTTTTGAAGAACCAACTGAAATACAAGAGAAGGCAATACCACTCGTATTGCAGGGCAAGGATGTCATTGGAGGCTCTGCCACAGGCTCGGGAAAGACGCTTGTGTTTGGAGCTGCAATAATCCAGCGCCTGGATATCCGCAATGGCGTCCAGACTCTGGTCTTGACACCAACAAGGGAGCTTTGCCTCCAGGTGTCACTTGCACTGAAGGGATTCTCGAAATTCAGGCCGATGGAAGTCGTGTCTATTTATGGCGGAGTTGGAATTGAGCCGCAGATACAGAGGCTCAAGCATGCTGATGTTGTTGTAGGCACGCCAGGCAGGATTCTTGACCACCTAGAGAGAGAGACCCTGAAGCTGAACAATATCAAGATATTGGTACTTGATGAGGCTGACAGGATGCTCGACATGGGCTTTATTGACGATGTTGAGAAGATAATCCGCGCATGCCCTAAATCAAGGCAGACAATGCTTTTCTCAGCAACAATATATCCGGAGCTGGCAAATATTGCCCAGCAGTACATGAACTCCCCAATCAAGATCTCAGCAGAGCAGTATGTTGACCCGAGAAAGATGGCGCAGTATTATTATGACATACCCTATGACCTGAAGTTCTCGCTCCTCGCACATTTGCTGAAAAATGAGTCCGCGGGGCTTGTGATGGTGTTCTGCAACACAAGGCATGGAGTGGACTTTGTTGCTAACAACCTCAACGGTGCTGGCATAAATGCGCTGGCAATCCACGGGGGATTATCTCAGGACAAGCGCTCAAAGACAATGGCAGATTTCCACTCACAGCGCATCAATGTGCTTGTGTGCACAGATGTGGCTGCTCGTGGTTTGGATATTCCAGGTGTCTCGCACGTGTACAACTACGATGCGCCGGATGATGCCCGCGAATACATACACAGGATTGGCAGGACAGCCCGCGCAGGGGCAGAGGGCAAGGTCATAAACTTAATTGCCCCAAATGACCATGACAACTTCTCCAGAGTTCTTGAGGACAATGAGCTCAAGGTCACAAAGGTTGAGCGCCCGTATATCCAGAGGATAGAATTCCAAAGGATGGAGAGAAGGGGCGGCTTTCGTGGAAACCGCGGCGGTCGTGGTGGGAGCAGTGGTGGCCAGAGAGAAGGGCGCCCGCGCTACAGGCGCTAAAGCCCTAAATATTGTTTCAAAGGCTCAATGCAGATTTTTGTCCATTCCTCAAGCCCGAGTGTGGATATCTGCTCCAGGGTTTTGAACTCGCCTTCCTGAACCTCTTCTGATACTGGGCTTAATTTTGTTTCGCTGGTCTCTATTATGAAAACAATGCCAAAGTGCACCTGGCCAACTGCATCTGTCTCGTAATTGATGTATCCCAGGGGCTTTGCCTTGTATGGCTTTTCCAGCCCTATCTCTTCTGCGAGTTCTCGCATCATGCTCATGCGCACAGGGTTTCCGCCGTGCAGGTCATGCTTGTTGATGTGCCCTCCCAGGCCAACGGACCACATGCTCTTCAGCCTCTGCTCTGTGTGCTTACCCGGGCGCCTGTATACAAACACTTTCTTTGTCTCGGGGTTCAGGATAATCGAGTAGGCAATTGGCTGCTTCCTGCTCGGGTCGTTCTCTACCTCACTCCTTGGCGCAAACTCAAAATTCTTTAGAATCAAGGACTCGTGGTCCTTGTCAGCGTGGTTGCGGAACCCCTCAAAGTGGCTCCCCCCAAAAAGCCGCTCTCGGCCAACAACCATCACCTCTTCCATGCTTTTTTTTCAGTTTTGAAGTTTTTAAATTTTTAGTTGATGGAATTGCTATATATTATATCTATAATATAGTAAAGAATGGATTCAATGGAAATATTTCAAGGAGGCAAGATTCTCTTCAAGGCAGCAGAATATTTTCGAAGCAGCAACATTGGCGCCGCCGGGGGGAGGGATGCCCCCTATGGGGTACCCCGGGAGGAGCGTAGCGACGACGGCCGCCATAGTTGTTGCTGCAATCAAAAAACTCAGAAACCAAATCTTTCCCTTAATTACTTGCCTTTCTTCTTCAAATACGTCTTGATTGTGCGTATTGTTGACGGCTCGACATCAAGTTTGAGGGCGTCTTCGGGCTTGGTCCAGATATAATCCTCTGCCTCGTCATTAAGCATCACATTGGTTGAGTCTGTCTTGCAGGAGAAATCGAAGAATATGCAATGGCTTTTCTTGTAGAAGGATGGGTGGAATATGAATTCTTCGAAGCAGATGAATTCAATATCCCTTATGTCTAGCCCAGTCTCCTCCTTTGCCTCACGGATAACTGCATGCTCCATTGTTTCCCCCAGCTCTATGTGGCCCCCCGGGATGACATACTTGCCAAACCATTTGTGGGATTTGATAAGGATAAGTTCGCCCTTGGGGTTGAAGATGAGTGCGCCAACAGTTGGCTCTGGGTATTTTTGGTCTGTCATTTTGTTGCAAAAATCCATTAGAATAAAAAACTTTACTCTTTGTTCAGATGTCCGCCCCGGATGTTGGGGAACCTTGTAATTATAATGCAAGAGAGTGTGGCAATAATAGCAATTAGATAATAATTGAAGCCAATTGCCATACCGATTGCCGCTGCATAGAATATACTGGCTGCAGTTGTGAGGTTCTGGATGTGGTTACCCTTGTGGAGGATTAGCCCAGCACCCAGGAAGCCAATTCCTGTTATAACCTGGGCAGCAATCCTTGACGTGGAGAGAGGATCCACAATTTTGGAAAGGAAGGTGAAGAGCATTGATCCAACAAGAACTAGAGTGTGGGTACCGATGCCTGCATCCTTGCCCCGGATTTCACGCTCGCCGCCAATAATGACCCCGCAGAGGAACGCTAGGGCCATGTCCAGGACGAACTCCATCTCATAACCTGTGAGGTAAGCGTTAAGCATATACCCTATTCAGGAACCCCAATATTTAAAGCTTTTGCCGTGTCATGAGGGTAGTAAGATTACCATTACACAGTGGCAATAAAAGACAATCTTTATAAATAAGTTGGTTCTCCCCCTTCCTGTTGGATAGCAAACTGGGGGGCATTATATCACAGAAAATACTCTGCAGTTTGTAGACCAACTCTGGGGAATTGGGGGTTAATTGGGGAGACAGCAATTACCTAATTACATTGAGGTATAACCTCCAATACTCAGAAGCGGTGTGAAATACCTTTATATTAACCGCTCGAGAAAAGAAAGTAAAAATATGATGAGGGGGATAAAAAATGACAGATGAACAACCAACTTCAGCACCCGCTCCAGCGACTGGAGCACCATCACAGTCCGCGCTGGAAAGGATAATGCAGAAGTATCAGAGAACTTCGCCAGAGAGTCCGCGAGAGCTAGTTACAAAGAAGTTCGAGTTGGATTCCAACAAAACGAAGAGGGAGAGATTAAGCAAGACACCAAACATTAACGTTGGTAACGACAGTATGTCCGCCCTTTGGGGTGAATTCAAGGCATACCAGCTCAAGATGCTGGACTTTGCTGACACTTATGACAAACTGAACCTCAACTTCAGGGACCTTCTAAAGAACCCAGTTGGGTTAAGCCGTGGAGAAGCAATCAAATGCTATGTTTACCAGAAACTCCACATGCATAAGCAGTTTAAGAAGGTGTGGGTTGACGCTTCAATGAAAAGGGGAAAGACAATTGAAGACGTCGTAGAGCGAATTGGCCAGGTCATGGAAGAGAGACACCAGACTGCCATCCAGCTAATTTCAAAGATGAGGGGAGTCGAGTCAAAGAACATTGCCCACATCAAGTTCCTGGATGAGGAAGTCATCAGGCACCTCAGAGAGGGCTACACAGGAAATGCCAGCGACTCTGAGCTCCTAAAGGCAATTGATGGAATAACCAAGGATCTTAACGACCTGGACGCCACTTTGCTGGACTACGAGAATAAAGTCACTGAGGCAAAGACCGCAGGTCAGGTTGACGCTGTCAAGAAGCTCATTGATGAGATGACAGGCGTGCTCAACATCAAGCACGAGGTCATGGAAGGCAAGAGAGCAAGCGACAGTGCACTCGCAGAATTGCGACGTGACCTACTGGACCACGCCAAGGGAAGCGAAGCTGCCAAGAGCGCAATTGCATCATCACTGGTGAACTACAACGTCATCCTGACGATGCTGGACAGCTTCTATGAACAGGAGATAATGTTCAGGTACATCAAGATGTACTCACTGGACGTGTTCAGGATACAGGGCCAGATTGCAGCAGGACTCCAGGAGGGCTTCAAGAACAAGGATGTTATCAAGCAGTATGCTGAGATAACAGCCAAGTTGATGGAGCTATTGCCAAAGATGGCAGCACATCTTGACATCCAAACCTGGGACCAGTTCACAACACCTATCTACGACATAGATAAGGCGAACGAGATCAGACTGGCTGAAGAGGCAAGAAGGAAAGAGTTCGGCGAGCTGAAAATGCAGTACGTTGAGCTCAACCAAAAGGCTACTGACATCGGCCAGCAGATGCAGGCTGAGCGCCAGCTGCCTCACTACACCTCGCCAAAATAGGTTTGAGGGGGAACTAAAATGAACCAAGCTAGCCAGTACACTATCAAAGGAGGCGAAAAGAACGCGTACATGCGCCAAGTAAATAGTGCACTGGCAGCTCTGGTTTCTGCAGTTTCTGGAACCAAAAATATTGTCTTAACAGAGACCCTTAGGGAATTTGGGAAAAAGCACGAATGGGATTGGAGTAGGATTCCAAACATAGTTGACAACCCAGCTGCGCTGGCAGAGCAAATAAAATTAGTCCAGGAGCAATACCAGTGGCTGGATTGGCTAACTTTCCCCAACGAGCCCCAAATGAACCGAGGTTACTTTGACGAAATCGAAATCAATTCTAACACAGGGCTTCCATGGCAGTATAACTTCATAACACTGCAGAGGCTTAAGGAGCAATCCCCACAGCTTCTCGAAGAGATGCCCAGCTATGATCAGTCTGCACAGCAATTGGCTGACATGCTAAAAACCGATGATGTATCCATTGACCAGGTTGTAATGCAAGCCGGGAATATACAAACTGCCGCCATGAAGAGGAACTTCCTTGAGCAGCTAACCAATGCTGAGCTTGTCGGCTACAACCTAATTGGGAAATGCAAAGAGCCAAAGGCTGTCAAGATTGAGAGGCGCGGTGGGGAGACCTGCTGGGCCATTAACCTTGTGTCATACTCACTTGCCAGCGGGATGTTCCAGATTTACATAATCCACGCCTGGGAGGAGATGCTTCATAGTTCATATTTCACAGAGACAGAGAACGGAGTGGAGATTGCACCAATGCTGAAGGCAAGCCTCAATTTCTCAGAGGAAAACACCGGCTGGTTCATAATCAGCAAGCTGGATGAGGATTTCCCAGGCCTGCACCCATTCCACGTAACCAGGGCGCTCATCGGCCCTTTTGAAAACAGGTTCCTGACCAGTTCCAGCAACCCATATCAGAGGCTGCCGGTTACAGGAGCCATACTAAAGGATGACCAAAACGCCGGGATTTTGAGGGCAAGCATCCAATACTCATTTGCCCCAAATACAATTAACACAAAAGAGGGGGTAAAGCAGGAGCTCTACATGGAGGACTGGAGGGATGAGTTCATAGTTTGCCCAAGCCAGTACTCTGCTCAAGTTTCAGGTTCAGTTGAAGGACAGAAGGTAAGGGTGGTGAAGTACTAATGGTAACTAAAGACATTGTAATGGACAAAGACGTTGAGAATGGAGAAGAGAGAGTTCGGGAAGTAATCAGCACCAGTCATGCTATCATTGAGGCTTACTTGCTAAGGGATCAGGAGGACAAGGCTGCAACACTGAGCCCCAACCTCTACCAGACAATTATTGAGCTGCTCTCAAAGAGCACAAGACCCAGTATCCAGCAGATTCAATACCTTGAGGGATACGAGGCAGCACTTGGAGTTTTCCGCGCAGCATCAATTGCCCTAAGGCAGGAGATGGATGTTGAAACCCTTGAGGCAAGGCTAAACTCATTGAAGCAGGCCCAGTTTGACAGGCAGCAGAAGGGCGAGGATGTCAAGCCCAACGGTGAGCTTGCCACACTAGAGAAGGAGGTTAATGAGGCAGTGTTCTTTTCAAACAGATACGCATTGTACTTCGCAGGCCAGGTAGGATTGGCAATTCTAAAGTCAACCGGGACCAACACAAAGAAGAAGTTCAATTTTGGGACAAAGCTAGATGCAACGCCAGATAACGAGCTGCTGATGGCCTTCCTCGCAGATTCCGCAACAACTGACCTCAGGAGGAGCATTGAGGCTGATGGCAAGAACATGGATGAGCAGCTGAAGGTTGTGCTCGAGAACATATTCACAACATGGGTTAACCAATTCAACTGGTACACCCATGATAAGGTGGCAGAGGCCCGCGGCGTAAAAGGCCTCAACCTGAAGTACAAGACCTTCTCAATGAAGGACGGGGAATTCAAGCGCAGGTTTGACTCTGTTGAGATAGACGACAAATTCATGCAGGTAAAGAAAGAGGACGTTATCGGAACTCAAGAGCTGGGTGAAAAGCTATGGAGAAACCTGATGAAGCTGGCATGCTACGATGTTGACCGCAACAAGAACCCAATGGACCCAGCATTCTGCATATTCACATACGGCGAGCCAGGTGGAGGCAAGACGTTTACAGCGCACGCCATGGTACAGTCATTCGGCGATCTCTGCAAGAAGCTGGGCATACCGTTTAAGGCATATACCCACAGCTCAACAGACTATGCAACATCTTACCAGAACGAGACAGCAAACGCGCTGAACACACTGGCCAAGGAGATCAAGGATTTCAAGGGGATTGTTGTCATGTATGTTGCAGATGCAGACACAATACTTGTCTCCAGAAAAGACCCAGACCTTAGGATTGAGCAGAAGCAGACTCTGGCTGTTTACAACAAGATGTTTGATGGCACGCTCATACCAAAGAACGGCAAGTTCATGGTAATCATGGATGCCAACGAACTCCAGGGCATTGATGATGCCACCAAGAGCAGGCTCTTTGATGAGATTATCGAGCACAAGAGGTTTGACAAGGCCGAGGACTTCACTGCCCTAGCCAAGAGTCTCCTCACCAAGGGGGCTTCTGGAGGCATTGAGATGACTGAAGACGACTGGGCCTATGTTGGGCAATATTTGCTTGGCTCAAAACTCTCAAACAGGGAAATCACCTCAGTCTGCAGAAGGATTAGGGGAGAGTACGATGTGCCTGAGGAAATGCTGACCAAGCCCTTTGAAGATAAGCTTGCTTACAGAACAGATAAGGTAAAAGGCCTAATCACAAAGGACAACGTAATTTTCCAGATTGATGATTACATAAACACAAGAATGGAAATAGAGCGCAAGGCTGAAGAGTCCAGGAAAGCGAACGATGTGGACCGCTTCTACCAGGCAGTAATCCAAAGGAAGGATACAAGCAAATCGGAGGCAGCCTCAGTGGCGAGGTGAGAGTGATATGAGCATCGATCTTCAGACCCTGGCGGACAATCACTTTTTGAAGCGAGTTGCTAGCGGCAAGTCCGGGTATGTTGACACGAACCAGCTGGAGAAGGATTTCATTGCCTTCTCAGCCTACGTACCAGAGAGCCAGCTCCTGGTTGTTGCACCAAAGCTTTACCAGCTCCAGGGTGAAGAACGAGCACGATACGCAGCAGCCCTGCAAGCAATGGGCTACGAAGGGGAAACGCCCAGTGCAATTGACATCTCAGGGGCTTTCAACGGCCAATCAAACCCAAACACAATCGTAATTGCATCATTAAACCAAAATGTTGCAGATCACTTACTGTCAGAACGCCAGTTCCTAAACCCATTGCTGGAAAACCTCTTTATTGATGGCAAGAAACTCCTGATGGATTTTACAATACACTCAGCACTTTACGGTACAGTGAGCTGCCTTGCGCCAGGCGCCGATGGGGAGCCCTTGTGCCTTGAGGAAGCTCATCTTTTCCCAGAGAAATTCAACAAAGGCCAATATACACTAAGGCTTCAGCTGGAAACCCCAGAGAGGTTCGTCCAGGGATTTATGGAGCTGGAACAGGCATTGAATGCAATCAAGGCAGAGCCAAAGCTGAGCCTGCTGGACAAGGGCAAGGTTGATGATGTTGCTTCTAAGGCCATTGCGCTGAGGAGGAGCATGGGCGCTTTATCCAGATACGAAGTGCCTGAAACAAATGTGTTCGATGTGGAAACCAATTCATGCATAGTCAACTGCAATGGCTCCACAATGTTCTATCTGTATGAGCCAACCAAGGGCAGAAACATTGCAGTTCACTTTGGAGGCTCTCCATTTACTGAAGAGCCCCGTGGATTGATAGTGCTCAATGGTGAGGACTACCAGGAAACCCTTGTGAGCCTGGTGAAGATGGGGATTTTTGCCCCAAGCCCAGCTTTGCTGGAGAGCAGGATCACTGACCTCACAACCATGTATGCAAACGCAGCCCGCGGAATGAAGAAGCCGCTCAGCGAGGGCTACCTGGACTTCAAGAAATTGATTGAGAAGCTTCGTGAAATCCATACCCAGCTCTGCGCAAAGGCCAACCCAGAGTATAGGAAGGAGTTCGCGCTAATGCAGCCAACTGAGCTGCTGGAGTTTTTTGTTTACCCAGCAACCGACGACCCGGTTGTTCACGAGCTGCTCCCGAGAATGTCATGGAACGCCAGCATCAGGGAGTACCATGATAGTTTGGGATTCATGGACAGATTCGAGAAGGCAACTGACAAGCAGCGCAAGGATATGCTTGTCCTGGTTAAGTCAAACATCATGTTCAGCAATCAACAGAACAATAATGTTAACCTCTGGCTCTACCAGAACCACAAGGAGTTCTGCGAAAAGTCCGGAATCAAGTTCAAGCTAATGGAGGGATGAAGAATGGCACTACAAGATCTACTTGTGAAATACAATGAGAAAACAGTAAAGACAGGACAGGACCTGATAAACCTAGGTGTTATACCCAAGGATTTCCCGTCACACTTATCAATTGTCGCATTGAAGCGCCTTCAGGCCATAAGGGACCAGATTGCCTCAGTGATGAGCGCAGAAATGGTTGGAGAGTGGGAGCAAATTGTGGAATACGAAGAGCTTCGCGCAGGCGAGGTTGTGACTGACCCAGCCAAGATATTGAAGCTAGTCAAGCCAGGCATGAAAGTCAAGGGTGTTGGCTCTGTTGGAGTCAACAAGGTTGACGGGCTTGATGGAATTGTCCAGGGATTCAGCAAGAAGGGCGACCAGATTGCAGTTGAGTTTGACAGGCCACTCCTCGCAGGTGTAACAGGCGAGAAATGGTGCAAGCCAGGCTACGGGGCTTATTTGCCACCAGATGCAATGAAGCTATATGGAACTGAAGACAAGCCGCTAAGGGCATACAAGCTAGCCCAGGGTGTAGTAGCTGACAAGAAGCTCGGCCATAAGGTCAGATTCAAGGTTGACTACGAAGGGCCGATATCAGACACAAACACACCGCAGCCTTATACTCTTGAAAAATTATCCCAATTCCCAAAAGGGACAATTGCAACACTCACAGGAGTCAGCGAGGACAAGGGTTACCTATCATTCAAGCTGGACAGCAAGATAAGGGCTTGGGGTGACAGGACTGAGTTCACAATGAGGCTCGAGAACGCTCTTGATGCAATGGAGGCATCATCACTGGGCGGGGAAGCCCCGAAGAACCTGGAGGAAGAGGTCAAGAAGGAGACAATGATCAGCTTCTTCCCTAAGTCAGTGCTGGAGCCAGCCCGTGCAGAGAGGATAGTTCTCGCACTGATGATGAGCGGTAAGGACCACTTCCTGTTCTACGGAATGCCAGGTAGTGGTAAATCCCAGACTGCAAAGGACATTGTGGAGATTGCCAAGCAGATAGTCATACGTTTTGTAGTGCCTGACTGCCAGGTGGGATGCAACCCGTTCAGCCTGTTTGACCCCGAGTTTGCCAAGGTCGTGCCTGCATGTGAGGAGTGCATGGAAAAATATGATCCAAACTACAAGAAGACCAAGATATTCCACGCACCCAAGCCAAAGGATGTGCCAGTGCAGGTGGTGGGCTTCAGCGAAGGCCACGGGATTGAGTTTGTTGAAGGTACAGTTGACCTCATGGGGCAGGACCTGCGTGGTTACAAGCTGCCACAGTTCAACAATTCAGATCCAAACAACCATGACTATGACCCAAACATGTTCAACGCAGGAATAGTCAGCAGGACCAACAACGGAATGTTCATCATGGAGGACTGCGACAAGCTAAGGCAGCCAACCCAGGATCACTTGCTCATGGCGCTCTCAGAGAAGCGCGTGAAGCCAGACCAGATGAGGGTTCTGGTGCCAGCCAACTCACTGATGATTGCAACTGCAAACGATGAGACCCAGTTCTCAGAGGCATTCAACGACCGTGTGTTCCTGATAGCAATAAGGTACCCTGAGGATGAGGACACACTCTTCAGGATAATCAGAAGCACATATTACGGTGAAGGCCACGAGGCCTCGCAGGTGGATATAGGAGACACCCATGTTGAGCCAAGGTACAAGATGAGTGACACGCCGATACCATCAACCATGGTTAGGGCTATTGGAGCCATGTACAAGAAGTTCAGGAACGAGAACAAGGACGAGGGCAAGAAGAATATAATGGGAAGCCAAAGATGCATCAACGACTCACTGGATGCAACAGCTGCCATGTGGATTGTGGACAACCTATTCTTCGAGGAGATGCCCAGCATGCCAAACCAGAAGTATGTAATTGCCGGTATCCAGTTCGCAATCGACAGCCGTGTTCAAATCCAGGAAAGGGAGAAAAGCCAGAAGACCAAGGAAACACTGAATGCCTGGGTTGAGGAGCAGTACCCAATATTCCTCAGGGCTGAGGAGAAGGAATTCTGGTGCAATGTGACCAAGAAGATAGCAATTAGAGACAAGCAGGTAGAAGGGACAATTGCCAGCTTCACAGCTGAGATTGAGACATACAGGTCCAACCCTGAGAAGGCTGTCAAGAATTACACCGCAGTTAAGGCAGCCATGGAAAGCCCTCGCGATGAGAAGCTTGCCAAGGCTAGGATCATGTATCCTTTCATGGACTTCCTGTTCAAGGAACAGCCATTGATAAAGAATATGACAACAGGCCAGGTGACTGACCTGGTTGCTTACCACGTGGCTTCATACGAGGGATTAGAACAGGCGAAATAGTATGAGAATCCAGGACTACGAGCATGCAGACTGTAAGTTGTTCAGGGTTCCTGTCATCGACCTATCTGCGGTTGATGCGGATATCCTGGCTATTTTGATGACTGCATGGCAGCAGGGTAGTTCAGCGGAATATGCCCTGGACCAACTCCTAACAGGTGACGTGGCTAGGGCGCTTCAGGAAAAGATCGAGCCAAACATAAGCCACCAGAGGAGAAATGCACTTGGGCAGATAATCAACTATTCTGAGGCAAGGGTGGCTGAGACTGAGGAAGAGAAGAAATGCAGGCTTGAGGAGCTGGATGCAGCCTATGCCGAGCGCGCCAAGCAACTTGGGATATTGAACCAGGAGACAGACCAGGTGCTGGAAGAGAAGAGGACAGCGTACACAGCAGCGCAGGCCAGGATGCTTGAGCTGCACAGGACAATAAACGAGCGCCTCAATGCACTTGGCGGCAAGAAGAAGATGGAGCTTAGGAAGAAAGCCTCAGGAATTGACGGTTGGGAGAAAGGAATTGATTATGAAGACAAAAAACTTGAGGACATAGCAGGCGGGGCTGAGCCAGGCGGGCTTGAGGATAAAGTTGAGGACAAGGTTGAGGAGCCCAAGGCGCACAGGGGGCCATTCCATGCTATTTACAGTGCAGCCAAGAGTTTCTTTGGTAAAATAGGGGGGTACTTCCGAAAATGAGCGATGGCGATCTTGAGGGAAGAGTGCAGGACGATCATGTATTAGATGAATCTGTGGAATCAAACCTCAAGAGATACAACACCGAGCCAAATTTCAGGAAGATTGTCCATGCATACCTGAAGCTGCCTCCATTTTCACTCTGGGGGCTGTCAATGTCAAAGACATTCTCACCAAAGGGTTATGAGAAAAAGAAAGAGAAGCTTTTGAGGAGGTATTGCGAGACCTACATGCAGGACACTGAGACTGCAGCTGAGATTGATGCGCTCAATGCAGAGAAGGCACAGGTAGAGGAGGAAGCAGCCAGACAAGCAAAGGCGCTAAAGGAGGCAGAGGAGCAGAGGCGTGTCCTTGCTGACCAGGGTGCAAATATTGGCAATGAGAAGGCCCGGTTAGCTGGCGAGGTTGCCCAGAAGTTTGAGGAAAGGAAGGCTGCTGTGGTTTGCCAGGCGCAGGAGGAACGCCAGAGGATTATCGAATCCCTGGATGCAAGCAAGATTGTGAGAGCGCAGCTACAAGGCCATATTTCAAAACTTCAATATGTGACTGTTGATGACCAGGGCGAGCTCAAGTTCGATGAGAGCCAGATGGTCAATGCCCTTGAGGATATTCTTCTCAAAGAGATAGTTGCTGGTATAGAGGCGAGTGATGGCCGCGGGGGATTCATGGCCAAGCTCAAGGAAACCTATGAGGGTGTTGTGAAAAACCATGAGCAGATTGAGAGCCTGTCACAACTCAAGGATGTTGACTGGGTGAAATCAGCAATCTTATCCAGGATGAAGGGCTATCCTGTTCCGACGTACCCATACCTGCTGGTTGGAAAGCGCGACGGCTATTCAAAGGTCACTGTCCCAACAGCTGTTTGCCTGGATATCAGCGGCAGCATGACACAGAACCAAAGGATGCTTATCGCCAGGAAGACCTGCCTTGCGCTGACCGCATGCATGAGAAAGGCTGACCCTCAGAACGAGACAACCCTGGCAGTATACAATACCGAGCTAAAGGATGTTACGGCGCTAGAGCTTTGGAAGGAAATCGAGCCTGCGGGTTATACAGCTACGCACCTTGCACTGCAGTGGCTAGTCAACAAGCTTGATGGCCGCGGGCCTTCAATTGCCTACCTGATAACAGATGGCAGGCCGCAGACTGATAAGCCAGACCCGGAGAAGGGTGACGCAGTTCAGCAGGCAATACTGGCAGCTCGAGAGTTCAGGTCCCACCCGGAGATTATGCTGAGGATTTTCCTGGTTGACGGGGATGCTGAGGCAGAGAAGACAATCAGGAAGATTGGCTACGAAGCAGGCCAGAACACAAAGGTCATACCAGTGAAGAACTACCAGCTGGCAGGCGGCACAATAAGGAACGTGAAGGACACGCTAAGGGATATGATTAGCATTGGGAGTTTTTAGATTTCAATATAATTATTAGGGGTGTTGAACATGGGCGAGAAAAATGCAAAGGAAGCTTTAGGCAAGATTGGTGAGGGCTTTAAGGACTTGTTTGGAATCGGGAAGGAGAAGTTATATGGAACAATTGGAGAAATAGAGAGGCAGGTGGACAAGAGGGAAGGGTTTTTCGGAAACCTTGCAGACATTGTTGACGACATGATTGATGGAACCCAGAAGGTGTACGGCGAAACCAGGCAGAGGCTGCAGGACACATTCTACACAGATGGCAAGTTTGATGCTGAGAAGGCCAAAAAGTTTGCAGATGGGACTCCACTGGCAAAATGGGGCAAGAAGTCGTACCATGCCCTTGTGGAATTAGCCAAAAATGGCAAGGATGCAGTAGTCAATGACTATAGGGCTATTGTTCCAACTCAGGAGGAGATGGAGACAAAATACCAGGGCATTGGCGCTGACGCCAAGGGCGTTACATTGCTTCGTCCGGACCTGGATGCATGCCTGGAATTCTACAACATGGCAAATGGGGAACTTTCGAACGTGCTCAAGGCGAAGAAACTAATTCTGGACGCCATCAAGGCATCTGCCAGCACGAATGCAGTGGAGCTTATGCTCTACTTCACCTACAAGAATCAGATAAAATTGAGGGAAGAGGTAAATACATACCTCACAAATTAGAAACTTTTTTTAATAACATGCACATATAGTATAATTATGAAGCTGTGCAGTGCCTGCCTTATGGGCCACAAGTGCAGGTTCGATGGCTCCAGCAGGCCCCATGAAAAGGTCCTGGAGCTGGCAAAAAAAGAGACACTCATACCTATATGCCCTGAACAGCTCGGCGGGCTTTTGATACCAAGGCCGAGTTCAGAGATTGTTGGTGGCGACGGGCATGATGTCCTCGAGGGGCGTGCGCGTGTGGTGCATCAAGGGGATAAGGATGTCACCAAGCATTACGTCCGCGGAGCCAAAGAGGTGCTTGGAATTGCCAAGATGTATAATGTCACCGAAGCAATACTCAAGTCGCACAGCCCGTCATGCGGCATCGGCCAGATTTATGATGGGAGCTTCTCAAAAATTCTGAAGAAGGGTCACGGTGTAACAGCTGCTCTGCTCAAAGCACACGGGATAAAGGTAATTTCTGAAGAGGATTTATAGTACACAATTGTGTATTTTACCCCCCGAAAGTTTATAATTATTCTCTTACTTAATATCTCTATGAAACAAACACAAAATGACATTGAAAAGATGTTAACCACGAAACACGATAGGGTCGTCTCACCTGAGCTGGATAAGCAGTTGCGCGGGTTGAAAAAAGGTCAACGGGTGCGCTGCATTGTTGAGATTACAGGAGATTACAGATTGGATAATGTGATCACAGATCTGGAGAAAGCGTTTGGGGTAACTGTTCCAGATGGGAGCAAGCTGTATTTGATTAACACCTTGTATGCTAGCATGACAAGGAACCAGGCATATGCAGTTGCACAGAAGCCTTATGTTAGGGCAATGAGTGAAGATAGGGAAATTTTCGCATTGTAGTTAATTATTTCAGGGCATACCCGCGCTGCTGGAGCATTGAGATTGTCTCTGCAGCCCGGTAAACTATTTTCTCATAGATTAATTCTGGCACGCCGATATTGGGGAAATTTTCGATGCGGGTTATTTTCTCCAGGTCGGGCTGAGGTTGGATTGCCATTCTCGGGACAATTATTTTCGTCCATGGGATCTTATGGACCGGGTTATTGTCAAGAATCTGCTTTACCTCTTTATAGCCGTGCGAGCCGCCCTGGTATGCGCGGTTCTCCAAGAGCGAGCATGTTGCATCAATTGCCCCAAGAAACATGTCCTGTGGTTTGGCTGCAGGGTTTGGTTCGTTCCACATCAAGTGGTGGTGCTGGAGCCTGTGCCTGTTTAATGCAGGCTATATGTATGTTTCAAAATCCACCTTTGGTGTCCGGTTCTGCAGGGAAAGCCCAGAGATAACCTCCCACTCAAACTTGTTGCCCTCGCCAAGAATGTCATGGGGGCGCTGAATTGGGGAATTGCCCATTTTTAGATGGTATATGAAATACTCAACATGGAACACATGCCTTAGTGTATCTAGAAGGTATTTTGAGACTTCCTGTTCACTAGGTAACAGAATCCTCTCTGTCATAAATAGGGTAATGGAGGGAATCTTTTAAGCTTAACGCTGGGTCCCGGTTGCCCCGGTGTCCTGCACAATTACAGTCCCTTTCATAGAGGGGTGTATGCTGCAGTGGTAGCCAAACGTACCCGGGTGCTCGAACAAGTGAGCGAATGTGCCACCTTGATTTAGGGTGCCTGATTGGATTTCATTCCCTGAATCTGAGACTATCGTGTGTGGCGCTGCGTCCTTGTTCGTCCAGATTACTGTTGTCCCGAGAGGAACGGTTATACTTGCAGGTGCGAATGCAAAGCCGGAGATTTCAACGTCATTTTTTATTCCAAGTCCGCCTGCTGGTGCGGGTGACTTCTGGGAAGTACAACCCAAAAGCACAACAGACAGTATTAACAAGACAAACAGTATTTTTTTCATTTAAATCACCCTTTTTCAAATAGGGTGTTGGACTTTTTAAGCATTCTTGCATTGCATTATTATATTTTAAATAGCCAAATTTGGCTACTGGGAGCTGTTTTTCCAATAAATTTATTAATCTCCGGTGCAAATCATTTAGTAATGATTGCCCTAGTCCTGTTAACCGCGTTTGTGCTAATTGTGGGAACAATAATGCTCACAAAGGGCTCGGACTGGCTCACCGACTCTTTAATCCCAGTGGCAGACCGCCTCGGGACTAGCTATATTGCAGTCGCCTCGATTCTTGTGTCCATAATGCTGAGCATACCCGAGATTTTTGTGTCGCTCTATGCTTTCTTCATGGGGCATGTAGGGATTTCACTGGGTGTCATCATTGGCTCTATAATCTGCAACATCAGCCTCATGACTGGGCTCAGCGCGACAATCAAGCCGCTCTCTGTTGACAAGCGCGTTGTTGTCAGGGATGGTATTTTTGCATTGATAATCACAATCATTGTGTTCCTGTTTGGATCCGACTTCACATTTGACAGGAAAGAGGGGATTACGCTAATGCTCCTGTTCGTGCCCTACATCCTCAACGTCTGGTTCTTTGAGAAGTGGAGCTCCAAGAAGCACAGGGAAGAGGAACTTAAGGAGATTAAGCAGGAGCTGGATGTTATCGGTCTTGGGGCAATCAAGATGAAAGCTGGCATTGGGCTCTTTTTCCTGGGCTCTGCATTTCTCCTGGTTGGCTCCTATCTGTTTTCCGAGTCATTAATCAGGATGGCCCAGTTCACGGGACTATCAGATGTGATTATCGGGCTGACTCTTGGAGCAATTGGCCCATCACTCCCCAATATTGCTGCTGCTGTCCGCGGGACAGTAAAGAATTACACCAAGATAGCAATCACAGAGACATTCGGGTCTGATATTTTCACACTTCTTGTCACACTTGGATTACTGGCAACCATTGCCCCGTTCACAATTGAGAAAAGATGGCTCTACCTTGACATCCCGATGATGATTTTCATGACATTCCTGATGATGGTATTCATATTCCACGGGCATTTGAGGAAGCAGGCTGCAATCCTCAGGCATGAGGGTATTATCCTTATCCTAGTCTATGTTGTATTCATAATCCTTAACTTCATGTTCTATTCTGTGTGAAGTCACTTTTTCCTGAAGAAATTGCACCCTGCTGTGGCCGGGACTTCATGATTGAAGCACATTCCATTTAGCAAGCCTGGCTTTGGGGCCTGGAAATGGGAGCAGTCTGCGCAGGTCTTGCCCCTGGGGCCGCTTAACGTGAATTTTAGATCCATGGACATCACCTCGGCTTGAGAAAATTGGGCACTATTTATAAAACTGATGTAGCGAGCAGCAACAGTGGCGCCGCCGGGGCGGGGGTTGTCCCTTACGGGGTGCCCCGGGAGGAGCGTTAGCGACGACGGCCGCCAGGGTTGTTGCTGCCTTTAAAAGGTATATTGACGACAAAAAAAACCCTCTATACTCCTTTTTCCTCCTTTGGCTCGGTTTGGGCATGTTTTTTGGCTTTCTCGAGAGAAAACAGCCAAAACCTTTTTAAACAAGGAGTTACCACTATACAGTTAGGTAATTTGGGGGAATTTAATGATAATTATTGCTACAGATGTAGCTGTAAACTGGTGAGTGGAATGAACCGACAAAAAACAGAATGGGATTTTAGCAAGGTAGCTGATGATCGCATGGCCATGGGGCCAGATTTGGAGGATTTATTGTATCTTGCAGGGCTAGTTAAGGAATGGGTCCCTGTGTTTAATAATGAAGGGGACAACATGACCGGCTTTATTGGCGAGGCCAACCTGCCATGGCTAAGGTATAGCGAAAATAAAGGACTGCCAACTTCATATTCTTTCAAAGTTGAGTTGAGAAAGCCAGGCGAGGGCTATATGATAGTTGCTTGGGACTCAGGAAAGACACGAGACCTCTACCAATTCCTACATGATGAAACACCCATGAGTGTGGCTGATGGTCCAAAGATCCTTGCAAAGAAATCCTCACCTGAGGTTGAGCGGCTTTACAGGAAGGTTGAGGAGGAGTATCTCAGCAGGGTCAATGAGGTGTATGGCTCATCTGTGAAGCGGGCAGCTGAGGTAATAAGCATTGCACGGGGAGCTGAGAAAAAATGAGCGACAATTACAAGCTTGTCAGCCCGGATTTTAAGGGATGCGGTCCTTCACTGGATGAGTTGGAGAATCTGGTCAAGATAACAGAAAGTGGTTGGCAGCATATCCTAAACGATGAAGGTGACAACATCATAGGGTTTAGCAGGGACTTCAGAAATTCCTCCTCTACCTATAATCCCAAGGTTTACCATTTAGAGATACGAAAGCCAGGAGCAGCCTTCACATTGACGCTCTCTGACTCTCAAGGGATTTTATCCTATTTTGAGGGGGAAATGGTTGCGGGGCTTTATGAGGGGATTAACAGCTGTCACCAAAAGCTCATTGATGAACAATTCAAAGAGAGGGCCGAGAGGGCCAAGCGTGGGATGCGCTTTTTAAGGTGATTGAAAAATGACAGACTTATTCAGATTTGTGAGCGAGGATGCTAAAGGAACCGGTGTAAAGCTTGAGGATTTGGTTGCTTTTTCAGAAAAGGTAAATGATTGGCAAGTCATCCTCAATAACGAAGGTGACAACATTATTGGATACTACCGTGAAATCTTTTATGCGGGAGACAAATACAGATTTGAGATTCTGAAACCTGGAAGCGAATTCACACTGATGTACTCGGATTCCTCGGGGGTATTATGCCATTTTGAGGGTGCAGAGATTGAGAAGCTTTATGGGAAAATCCAGGCCACCACACAAAAGAGATTGGATGAGAATTATCAAGTTAGGGCTAGGGATGGTAAAAACGCCCTAGAATACCATATAGGTTAAGACCATGGCAACAAAACTTTCGCTTGAGGAGATTGTAACAATTGTCAAGGGCGTTCCTGAGTGGAAACGCGATAAGAGAGAATATGATATTGCCTACACCGGGGTTTACACTCCTAATGGCTCTAATAAAAGTATACTTGTGAGCGCATCAATGGCGGTTCGCACTAAGATTAACGAATTATTACCTAATAGGACAATTCACTCTTATCAAGCCTCATTAAAATTGGGGGAAACTAAGCTCACATCGCTGACTCCAGGGCAGGCAAAACGCGTCTATGAGACTGTCAAAAGAGCGTACTTGCAAAAAGAGGAGGAAAGGGCGGATGCCGAGCGAAAGAAGGCTGTCCTCGAGGTAAAAGAGGCACTCAAAGGGGATTCTACCATTGGAGCAAGGGAGAGCCGGCCATTCTACAGGAGGTTTTTGGGATGAGCAACAACCTGCGCCTTGAGGAGATTGTAACAATTGTCAAGGGCGTTTCGGAGTGGAAACGCGAAAAGAAAGACTATGATACGTTCTATAAAGGGGCCTATACACCAAATGGCTCTGACAAGAGCATAGTTGTGAGTGCAACAATTTCTGTTCGCACGAAGCGCAATGAATTTCTCCCAGACAGGAGAATATTAATTTATCATGCCTCACTGAAATTGGGGGAGACTGAGCTCACATCGCTGACTTCTGGGCAAGCTAAAAGGGTCTACCAGGCTGTAAGGAAGGCCTACCTACAAAGGGAAGATGAGAAGGTGGAGGCAGTACGAAGAAAGGCTGATGAGGAAAAGGCAGCTGCAGTTCTCCAGGTGAAAGAGGCACTCAAGGGGGATTCAACCCTGTGCACTCTGGCCAAGGAGAGCCGGCCGTTCTACAGGAGGTTTTTGGGATGAGCAGCAACCTGCGCCTTGAGGAGATTGTAACAATTGCAAATGGGATTTCAGAGTGGACTAAAAAACCCATTGACTGCGGGTACTCTTACTCAGGAACCTATACGCCAAATGGCTCTGATAAGGCCGTGGTTGTGAACACATCAGTGACTAGGTTTTGGGCCCCAGCCACCTGGTCAGGCTATAGAAACGATTATGTGGCCACATTGTCATTCGGGGACACCACAATCGTAGAGCTAACAGCAAGGCAGGCAAAAAAAGTGTACTTTGCAGCTGAGAAAGCCATCCAACATAAAATCGATGAGGAAGCCAACCGCAAGAAAAGAGAGGAAGCGGAAATGTTAAGGAAAGTTGCAGAGAAGAAGTCGGAAGCAATCGGGGAGCTGAAGCAGGCCCTAAGCGGGGATTCAACCCTCGGAGCAAAAGAGAGGCGCCCATTTTACAGGAGGTTTCTGAAATGAGCAGCAACCTGCGCCTTGAGGAGATTGTAACAATTGCCAAGGGGGTTAGTGAGTGGAAAGAGGATACCAATCATTTTGACACTAAGACATACTCTGGCCAGTTTACGCCAAATGGCTCTGACAAAAGCATGCATGTGAGCGCAACAGGTATTGAAACTAAACATTACGGAATGTTTGGTGATTATTCTAGCTATCAATATCTGGGTTCATTGAAATTAGACGATACTGGAGCAGTTGAGCTAAATGAAAAGCAGGCAAAAAGGGTCTATGAGATTGCTGAGAAGAAAATCTTATTGAAGAAAGCTGAGGCGGCCAATGCTGAGTTCAGGAAAAAGCAGGAGGCAGAGCAGGCAACCATCCAGCAGGTGAAGCAGGTTCTCAGTGGCGACTCAACTTTGTGCAGCTTAAACCCAAAAAGGCACTGGTACAGGAGGTTTTTGGGATGAAAAACACCCTGAGCCTGGAGGAGATTCTGAAAGTAGCTCGGGCAGTTCCTCTGTGGAACAAGAACAACAAGGACACTTACGGTTTTGAATACAGTGGAGTCTTCACACCCGCTGGGTCTGGCAAGGAGGTAATTCTGAAGGTATCGCACTATAGGACTTCTAAATATAACTATTTCTTTGAAAGGGATTTTTATAATGATATTTATAGTGGTTCTTTGAGTTGCGGGGAAACTGAAATCTCCAAGTTGAGCTACAAGGCAGCGAAAAGAGTGTTTGCTATTGCTGAGAAGGCCCACTATCTCAAGGAAAATGAAGCGGTTTTTGCTGAGCGAAAAAGGAGAGAGGATGAGAAACTGGCTGTCATAGAAGAGATAAAGCAGGCCATCACAGGGGATTCTAGATTATGCAAATTGGCTGAAAAGAAACAGCCCTGGTACAGGAGGTTTTTCGGATGAGCGATGCCTTCACGCTGGAGCAGATTACTGAAATGGCCAAGGGGGTTAGGGGCTGGAAGGAAGAAGACGACAGTAAGCTAGGCTATATCAGCTTTACAGGGAGGATTAAGCCAAATTGGTATTCACTTGATAGATTAGCCATTAAGGTGGACAGGCAGACTTACCAGGATGCGAATTCCCAGTCCGGCCAGAATTACAAGTACACAGCGAGGGTCACATATGGCAAAGAGACAATTGGCTATTACCAGGGTGATGAGGTTTCTGATATATTTGATATTGCCAATAAGAAAATTGAATCTAAGGAAGTAAGTAGACAAAAGGCTCTGGCGGAATTGAGGACACTCATTTCAAACACGCCGCAGGAGGGCTCATCTGTCAGCCCGCTCAGTAGCGACGAGGTTGTGGGCTTGATTAAGAGGTTCGATTCGTGCAAATACAGCGAAAGGAATAGAACTGCATCAAGATATGACGGGAGAATTAATTTTGATGGGAAGGATTCGCGGATTCTCATTTCAAGATACTACGATAAAAACAATGGGAAATGGTTCTTAAAAATGGATTACAAGGGGGAAACGGTTTTAGAGGGTACTGAATTCAAATATCACAAAATATTGCAAGAGCTAAATGACCGCGTGAGGGATTTAGATAGGGTTATCCAAGAGAGGGAAAAGAAAGAGAGGATTGAGAAGATAAAGAGGGCCTTCTCGAAGAAGATTGCGGGTGAGAAGAAATGAGCAAGAACGCATTCACCCTGGAACAGATAATGGGGATGGCCCAGAAGGTTGGATACTGGAATGAAAGCTACTTTGGCGAGCCCAGATCTTACGGCTACAGTGGGAAAGTCAGTCCCAGATTGTGGTCACTAAAAGAATTCGAAATAAATGTCACGAAAATCCTCGAAGAAAGTTCGGAGCAAAAATTCTCCTATAAAGTGGCTGTATCCTTTTTGGGGGAGAAGGTGGCAGAATTCTCAGGTCCAGATGTATCAAAGCTCTTTGAAATCGCCTACGCGAAAAAGCGCCCGCATGAGGCCAAAAAGTACAAGGGGATACAGGAGGTTCGAGCTGCGCTTGGGGAACCTCTTCAGGATATCTCTATAGTTAAACCATTGACGCTGGAGGAGGTTCTAAGCATAATCAAAAAGATGGATGACTGCAGCAGGTATTGCCATAGCACTGGCGAAGCAGTAACTTACACCTATAAAGGCAGATTAAGCATCCCAGGGGCTAAGATTATTGCTGGCAAGAATGACTTACCGGTTGATGGCTTCACTTACTTTACTTTGAAGTATAAGGGCGAAAAACTTTTCGACCTACTCCCTGCTGACAGTCTTATTGAGCAAATGGACAAGCGCTTCAAAGAAATTAGGAAGGAGATGGGCACGACAGAGATGTCAAAACACATCGAGAGGATGAAAGAGAGGATAAGATCCAAGGGTGAGAAGAAATGAGCGAGAACGCATTCACCCTGGAGGATATCACAGAGATGGCCAAGAGGGTCAGGACTTGGAATGACGGGATGGATTCAGGGGTTATCTACCCAGATGGGCAGAAAACAGCCTACACTGGATACATCAAGCCCAAATGGTATTCCTTGGACGTGCTTGTGCTTAATGTGGCGAGATACACCCGCCATAATGGAGATTCGCTTGTGTCAACCTACTCAGCCATTGTATCCTATTCTGACAAGATTATTGCAAACTATAAAGGGCAAGATGCGAACCAGCCTTTCGATGTGGCAAACAAGAGTAACCTGCAGGTGGAATCAGAAAAACAAAAGGTCTTGCTGGAACTGCGTGGATTGATTTCAGATACGCCTCAGGAAAGCTCAATTGTAAAGCAGCTCACGCTTGATGAGGTGCTGAGTGTAATTAAGAGATTTGATGAATGCACTTGTAGTGCGGGCTATTCTTTCGTTAAGTACAATGGGAGAATCAAGATAGGGGGGCAGAGTCCGGACCTGGAGCTGGCCATTCGCCAGAGATATGCCTCAAAACAGGAATTTAATAGAAAAATAATCTTGACAATTTACGTCAGAGGGAATGTGGTTTACGCAACAGAGGATGGGGATACAAAAGAGGAGATATTGGATGCGGCGGATAAACGCATAGTTGCCCTCAAGAACGACAAAAAGGAGAGGTCCCAGAGAGAGAAGCTGGAGAGCATGAAGAGCGCCATTCTCAGGAGAAAGGAGGTGGAGAAGAAATGAGCGAGAACACCTTCACGCTGGAGCAGATTACGGAAATGGCAAAAAAGGTTAGGCTATGGAAGGATTCAACCAGCAATGAGCCCAACTCTTTAACATACTTTGGGATGATGAGCCCAAAATGGTATTCACTTGATAAATTGGTCATAAAAGTGGGCCGAGCTCTTGCTGAAGTGACAGAACCAACCACTCTACCACGCTATACATACAGCGCAACAGTCACCTATTCAGACAAAAAAATCGCAGACTACCAAGGGGAAGGTGCCTCTGGACCTTTTGCAGTCGCCTACCGAAATAAAAAAATCAAGCAGGATAAAATCCAAACGGCGTTGCAGGAATTAAGAGAAACGCTGACAGGAACGCCGCAGGAAAGTTCTGTTGTTCCACCTCTAACATATGACGAAGTTGCTGGCATGATTAATAAAATGAGTAAATGCAAGGTGTTCCGCATGGGCATGACACTTCATCAAGGTGGCATCGATAAATATCACGGCAAGTTCAATACAAACCAGCCTAACTCATCTGTGAAAATAATCGGCTACGCCAAGAAATATGATTACATAGGGGGAAGTTTACTATTTGTGAGGGGGTTCTTCAAGGGAGAAAAAGTATTCGAGATAGAGGGTGAACCTGCACAGGAACTAATAAAGTTGATGGATAATCGCATTGGCGGAATTGTAAGCGAGAGGTACAATAAAGGGGTAGAAGCAAGGCTTGAGGGTATCAAGAAGGCCATTGTAAGGAAGACGGTGGGTGAGAAGAAATGAGAGAGAACTCCTTCACCCTAGAGCAGGTTACTGAGATGGCCGGGAGGGTTAGCCACTGGAAGGGCTGGCCC
Organism: uncultured Candidatus Woesearchaeota archaeon; assembly: GCA_903915225.1. Classification (GTDB taxonomy): domain Archaea; phylum Nanobdellota; class Nanobdellia; order Woesearchaeales; family B29-G15; genus B29-G15. The sequence continues at coordinate 12,662 of CAIWSB010000030.1, read as the reverse complement.
AATAATGAGCCCTACTCTACGCACTATGTTGGCGAGATAAGGCCGAAATGGTACTCCTCTGAGAAATTGGAGATAACTGTGGGGAGGATTATTGTGCCAAATAAAGATTCCACGTGTGAACCGCAGCGAAATTATAGCGCAACAGTCACCTATGGTGATATAATAGTTTCTGAATACAATGGAGAAAATGTTTCAGCTCCTTTCCAAACTGCTTACCAGAAGAAACAGCGCAAGGAAATGAAAATGCAGATGGCCCTGCAGGATATAAGGACTGTGCTGTCTAACACACCTGAGCAAAGTTCTGTTGTAAAGCCAGTCACACTTGAGGACGTTTTGGGGCTAATCAAAAAAGTTGAAGATTGCAAAGACACTGAGCTAACATTTGGCCATGTGGACTATAGATTTGAGGGCAGAGTGAATGTTGAAGGGAAGAATGAACCTCAAAAGGTTCTTGTTTACAGAGTTCGCAATTTCAAAGAACATAATTGGATTGTGAGGGTACTCTTCAACGGGGAAAAGGTATTCGAGACACGCAATGTGGGAGAAGATGACCGTATAGTTGGTGCCACATATTCTCGCATTGATGAGGTTAAAAAAGAGAACCAAGAGAGGGCTTTGAAAGAGAAGCTTGAGAAAATGAAGGGTGTGCTTTTTAAGAAGCCAGGGGATGAAAAGAAATGAGCGAGAACACCTTCACATTGGAGCAGGTCACTGAGATGGCAGGGAGGGTGAGGCACTGGAGGGAGTCTGCCCAGAATTTGCCTTACTTCACGCACTATGTTGGCGAGATAAGGCCAAAATGGTACTCAGGGGATAAATTGGAGATAAGGGTTGGCAGAATTACTATGCCAAATGAGGACTCTGCTTGCGCCCCACAGTACAAGTACAGCGCCATAGTCTATTTTGGCGGGGAAGAGGTTGCCACCTATGGCGGTGATGATGTGTCTAAACCTTTCGAGATTGCATACCAGAAGAAGCAGCAGAAGGAAGTGAAAATGCAGATGGCCATGCAGGATTTGAGGGCACTTGTGTCCAGCACACCTGAGGAAAGCTCTGTTGTTAAGCCTGTTACTGTTGAGGATATTTTGGGCTTGATTGGTAAGCTCGATGAATGCTATGATTGCTCCTTAGAATTTGGCCGTGTGCACGTAAAATTTGAAGGCAGGATCAAAGTCGAGGGACAAAATTACAAGGTACTTTTTTTCAAGATTTACCATCCAATAAAAAACGAGTTCACTGCAAAAGTGCTGTTTAATGGTGAAAAGGTTTTCGAATCAAGTGATTACGATGCGTGGACTGAGATATTTAGTCAAGCAAGCGCTCGTAGACAGAATATCCGAAAAGAGGATCAAGATAAGCTTAGGAAAGAGAAGCTCGAGAAGATGAAGGCTGCGCTTTTTAAGAAGTCCGGGGGCGAGAAGGCATGAGCGGCAATGAATTCACGCTGGAGCAGGTCACTGAGATGGCACGAAGGGTTGGGCACTGGAAGGATTCTGCCAATAATGATCCCTATTTTTTGCACTATGTTGGTGAGATTAGGCCAAAATGGTATTCCCCAGAGAAGCTGGTGCTAAGGGTGGGGAGGGCGGTTTTCGGTTGTGCAGATGCCGATAGCCCACCCATATGCTCATACAGCGTGACAGTTACCTACAGCGGTGAAAAGGTGGCTGAGTTTGATGCATCTGAGCCTTTCCAGATCGCCTACCAGAAGAAACAGCATAAGGAAGCGAAAATGCAGAAGGCCGTTCAGGATTTGAGGGCACTGGTTTCCAGCAAGCCTGACCAGAGCTCAATTGTTAAGCCGGTCACCCTGGAGGAGGTTTTGGGGCTGATAAACAGGGTAGAAGAATGCAAATACACATATCAAACATTTGGCCATGTAGACTACAGATTTGAGGGCAGTGTGAATATCGAAGGGAAGAATTCACCTCAAAGGGTTATTATCTATCAGGGCGTCAATTTCGCTGAGAACTGTTGGATTGTAAGGGTTCTGTTCAATGGGGAGCGGGTGTTCGAGGAGCGCAATTATGGAGATATTGACCAGATAATTGGTGCCACAAAGGCCCGCTGTGATGAGTTCAAAAGGGAGAGCCAAGAGAGGGTAAAGAAAGAAAAGCTGGAGAAGCTGAAGGGTGCGCTTTTCAAGAAGACAGCTGGTGAGGAGAAATGAGCTCAAACAGATTCACACTTGAGCAGATTACCGAGATGGCCCGGAAGGTTACCCACTGGAAGAATAATGTGAACAACGGGGCTGAGCTAACCAGCTACGTTGGGGAGGTCAAGCCCAAATGGTATTCGCTGGATAAACTTGTTCTGAAGGTGGGCAAGTTTGCTGTTCAGGACGAGGCCGGGCAACGTTACACATACAGCGTAACAGTCTCATATAATGATGAGGATATTGCCAACTACCACGGCGAGAATGTGTCCGAGCCGTTCAATATCGCATACGGAAAGAAACAATGCAAGAATTCCAAAGCAGAGAAGGCACTGCTGGAGATGCGGGCTGCACTCGGGAACACGCCTGCAGAGAGCTCAGTTGTTCAGCCTCTCAGTTACGATGATGTGCTGAAAATGGTTAGGGGGATGAGCGATTGCGAGGAGCATAAGCGAAACTTCCATGTGGATATAGGTTCGGCTGCAAGATATCGCGGCAGCTTCGACACAGCTGACTCACCGGTTGTAATATCAGGCTATAAAAGAGTTGCCATTTTGGGCGGCAATTTGGAGAAGGTTAGCGTGATGTTCGCAGGGAAAAAAGTTTTCGAGATAGTGGGTGGGCGAGCCCAGAGCCTATTGACTGAGATGGCGATGAGATATGATACCCTCTTTGAATTAAAAAAGGAACAAGAAAAGGAGGCCAGGATAGAGCGGCTGAAAAAGGGAATCCTGGGTGAGAAAAAATGAACGCCAATGAATTCACCTTGGAGCAGATTACTGAGATGGCCCGGAAGATTGAGCAATGGACTAACTGGGAGGATGGCCGCCTGGAGGGTGCACTTGGGGTTCCAGAGTCGAAAAAGGTTATGGAATTCCACTTACAGAAAAAGGATAATGAAACCTACGCGGTAAATGTGAAATTTGGAGAGAAGGTTATTGCCAGTTATGAAGGGAAGGATGGCAAGGTAGTGTATGATGCTGCATATGAGAAAGCTGAGGAGAACAGAAAGATGGTCGAGGACATGATTCGGGCTGACAAAGAGAGGGAAGAGGCCCGGAAGAGGGCGATTGAGGAGAGGAAACAAAGGAAGGAGATGCCAGTCCTTACAAGAGTTCAGGAGATAAGGTTTGCATTAGGTAAGGGCCAGGAGGCCTCTGCACTGAGCGAACTAACTTGGGATGAGGTTGAGGGGCTGATTAAACTGGTTCCAGAATGGAAGAAGAAACAGCGCCGGTCTTTTGCAGATGTTTTTAGTGGTGATGGGGCAGGGCCTTTCTATGAATCATATGAGGGAAAGCTGCAGCTTGATGGCCTAAAGGATGAAGTGAAAATAAGGAGCTGGAAAAAGTATGGCAGCATTGTTCTTGATTTGAAATTCAGGGCGAATATCTCTTACAAGGGGAAGGACATATGGACCGGGATGGTCTACACAGCTGAGAAGGCCCACAACCTCATTGCTGAAAATGAGGAGAGCAGGAGGCATGAGGCCCAGGCAAGAATGGAAAGGGAAATTGCGGCCAAAAGAGAGCAGGAAGAGCAGAAGCAGCTTGAGGCATTCAAGAGGCAATACCTGGGTGAGAAGAAATGAGCACCAGTTTCCATGTGGGGGAGATAACTGTAATGGCTGCCAGGGTCAAGCGCTGGAGGAAGTCAGAGGAGGGGAATATTCTCAGGTACAATGGTGCATTCAGGCCCAAACGCCTCTCACCCAAGAAAGCGAATATTGAAGTGGAAAGGAGAGAGCTGCAGGGGGATGGCGGAAGGAAGTTTGAATATTCAGTCTCAGTGACCTATGACAAGGAGAAGGTTGCTGAATTAAAGGGAGAGATTGCCTCTTTTCCTTTCGATTATATTCAGATGGAGGTAAATAAAAAGAGGATAAAGGCTGAGGAGGCTGCTCGGGATGAGGAGCCTTCAATTGAGGGTGTTGTTTCAGGGAGCATCAAGAAGAGGCATGAAGCAATCAACCTGAAGATGGTGCAGGAGCTTCGGGCTACAATGGGATGCGAACCAGAAAAAACCTCTGTGCAGACCCCGCTTACGCTTGAGGAGGTCCTGGGGATAGCCCAAAAGATGGGTGGATGGAAAAGGGTTTCTAAAAAATATTATGATGATAGATTCTGGAGTGAATATTCAGTCACTGAATACAGTGGGAAACACAAGACACCAAACTCACGGGACATGGTGCGGGTAATTGCAGGAATCTGTGAAGGGTACTCTAACGGATTCGATGTTATTCCTAATAAATTCTCTGCCAGGGTTTACTTCAAGAGGGCAGAGGTGGCGAGCCTTAGGGAGGATGCTGCAGAGAAGGTTTACCAATATGTCCAAGGACGCAAGGACCAGTTGGATGCTGAAAAGCAGGAAAGGCAGCGCCAGGCAAAGGCAGATGGGCTCAAGAGGGCTGTTTTTGGGGATGGGGGAAAATGAGTAGTGCTATGACTTTGGAGGAGATGCTTGAGATTGCCAAGGATGTGCCTGTTTGGAAAAGGCACCGATGGTCTAAGACATTAACCTTCTACGATGGGCGAAGCCGCAAACACGGGTCTTCTGTGCTTATTGCGAAATTCAGGCACAGGCAAAGAGACACGAGTGTCACCACCACCGATTATTTTGGCGGTGTGTTCGAACCACAGGGATATAAGGTAATAAAATCTGCGAGAGGGGACGATGCGAAATCGATATATGATATTGCCAAAGGGGTCTATGATAATCAGAGGTTCTTCAAGCTGCTACCGCCAAAGGAAGAATCTGAAGTTGAGGCATTGCCTTGGTACAGGAGGATGGGGAAATGAACAGCATTTCAAACGAGGTCTCACTGGAGGAGATGCTTGAAATTGCCAAGGATGTGCCTGTCTGGAAAAGGTCTAGTTTGTTCCAGTCAACCACATACAATGGTAGGAGCCGCAATCACAATTCCAATATTTTTATTGCGAGGGTAAAAGACAAAGAGAAGGGTACAAATGCCATAAAGATGTATTACCTTGCCGGCCTGTTCTCCGGGCCCGGGAGAAGGCACATAGTAAAGGCTGCGAGCGGGGACGATGCCAAATCACTATATGAAATCGCCGATAAGGCCTATGGTCAGCAGAGGTTCTTCAAGCTGCTGCCGCCAAAGGAAGAATCAGATGTTGAGGCATTGCCTTGGTACAGGAGGATTGGAAGATGAGCAGCATTACAACCGCGCTTACACTGGAGGAGATGGTGGGGATTGCGAGGCAGGTGAAGGACTGGGATAAGGTTCGTCCGTACCTCATGTACACAACTTCCTATGATGGCTACTTCAAGCCCAGGGGCACATCCAAGCAGGTCAAGATTGAGGCCAAGAAGATGACCTATTCAGAAACAAACCCAACCTATGAGGTAAAGATACATTACAAGGAAAAGGAAATTGCGAACCTGAGCGGCAGTGATGCAAGGAAGCTCTTTGAGGTTGCTGATGCGGGCTATGCGAAAATCCAGCAGGAGAGGCTTGAGCTGGCTAATAAGAAAGGCCAGAAGAAACTGACTGAGACCCAGAGGGTAATACAGGAGTTGAAAGGGAGGCTCGCCCCAAAGCCAGAGAGGTTGCCGTTCTGGAGGAGGATTGGGAAATGAACGAGCTGCCGCTGGAGGAGGTAATGGAGCTTGTCGATAAGGTTGACCACTGGGAGACCTTCCAAAAGGGTGCGTCCTATACTGGTTATATCGGAAGATTTGATTTTAAACCCTGGAATTTTTTCACCGGGCAGAATACTTACGGGAAGATTTATGTGCGGAAGACAAGTGAGCAGGGGATAAAGGAAGGGCTCCATCAAAGAGACTTGGTCACAATAAGATACAACGGCAGTTATGTTGCCGGGCTTGAAGGCAAAGATGCTGATATGGTTTTTGAGAGAATAAGAGAGAGCTTGGGAAATTGGAAAGAGCCGGATGTGGATTTCCCAGAGGAATTGAAAGACAAGATTAGGCAGGCAATTGCACCCAAGCCAGAGCCGCTGCCTTTGCACAGGAGGCTGGGGAAATGAGCGCGTTTAGCCTTGATGAACTTGTGGGAATGGCAGAGCACTCGAAATGGGAGCCTCTTGCAGTATCATCAGAGGGCTATATTGAAGATGAGGGCTACCTGGGCAAATTGAGGTTAGAAAATAATGGGAAGGTGTGGCTGGATATTTCCAAATATCATGAGGAAGGGCAGGAGACATACAGGCTCGTTGTGTTCAAGTACAATCAATACTATGAGGTTGTTTATGGCGACAATGCAGCCCGGGTTTTGGAGATAGCCAGGGGCAAGGCAAGAGGTAACTCAAGGTATATGAAAGGGCTTGCGAAAGAGAGCAGAAAATCCATGGAGCTGCTTAAAAAGCACAGGGAGAGGTACGGGAAATGAACGAGCTGCCGCTGGAGGAGGTTTTGGAGTTTGTGGATATGGTTGATACTTGGGAGGTCACTGAAGAGCCATATCAGGATTGCTGCCATGGGAAATTCTATATCAGAGCCTCGGGCGATTTCAGAAGTGACAAAACATACGGCGAGATATATGTGCTAAAGACAAATGAGTCTGCAAAAAAGATAGGGCTCCATGAGAGCTATAACGTCACCGTCAAGTATAATAATACTATTATTGCGGGATTTAATGGCAGGGAAGCGTCAATTATTTATGAAAAAGTCAAGAGTGGACTCCTGGCTGAAAAACCAGCTGCGGAGCAGCGTGATAACACGCCACTACGGGAAAAGATAAAGCGCCGCATCGCACCAAGGCCGGAGAAACTCCCTCTGATGAGGAGGCTGGGGAGATGAGCAGGTTCAGCCTTGATGAGATGGTGAGAATGGCCGAATCCTCACGCTGGTACCAGGATGTTGTCGCATCTGATTACCTCTTGGCTGAAGAGGTATATTGGGGGAAGCTTAGGCTTGAACTGGGGCATTCTATCTGGCTTCAGGTTGCAAGGTACAAAGAGGATGCCCAGGAGACTTGCCGACTCACAGTGGGCAATTTCAAGAATCTCGTTGACGTGGTTTACGGCGATGATGCAGCCAAGGTAATGGAAATCGCACGCCAGCGCGCCGCCAGGTTTTCAAAATATCTTACAAGGAAGGAAATAGAACACGGCAAAGATGACCTGGAGCTGCTAAGGAAAGACAGGAAGAGGTACGAAAGATGAGCAGCCCGCTGAGCCTTGAGGATTTGATGAAGATGGCTGATAAGATAGAAAGTTGGCAGCACACTATATCTGAAAACACCACGAGATACACTGGTGAAACCTACCCGAGATTTTGGTCTTTCAAGTTATTGCGTTTTGATATCGAACGTATTGATAAGGGTGGAGAGTTTGATTACATATCATCTCTTTCATATGGTCCTGAAAAAATGGCAGAAGTGAAGGGGGATGAGGCCAGGCAGCTTTTCGATTATGTGAAAGTGAAGATGGACAAAGAAGTCAAGGAGAAGGAAATGCGTGAAATGAAGAGGTCGGGGGAGCTTAAGCAGGCAATGGCTGATTGGTGGGTGAGGGGCAGCCCAGATTTAACCACTGAAGCCCTTGTAAAAGTGGGGAAGATGAGGGCAGCATTGGGCGGGGATTCAAGGGCAACGCCTTTCTCGTTGGAAGAGGTCATGAAAATGACGCAGGATGTTGCCTGGAAGCCAAATCGTATTGTTGGGCCCTCCTACCATAAAATTAAGTACAGCTGGGGTGAAGTTGTAGAGTATAATACAAATAGGGAAATCAATTATTTCTCAGGCAAACTCAAGCTCAAGGAGATTGGAACAGTCAAGATTGAGGTGCATAAAACCAACATTAATTTCAAAGAGCCAAAGGTGGAAGTGGAATTTTATGGCTGCTGGATAAACCATAAAGGGAACAAGGTGGGCTACCTGACTGGTGATGAGGCAAAGGCGTTGTTTGATTATATCGGCCCTCGGATGGCAGAGCTCGCGAAAGAGCGGGAAGAGAAGGCGCGGCTTGAGAGGATTGAGGCCCTGAAGAGGCATGTCCTGGGTGATAAGAAATGAGTGGCGTTGAGGACATGCTGGAGGTTGCCAGGGAAGTGCCTGTTTGGAAGCGGTTAATAGACACTGAAACTATGGTGGTTTACTACGGGAAATGTGCCGCCCGCAATTGCTATTTAATGAGCTATTACATTGACTCCTACCGTTATAATTCCCATGGCAACCTGGGAGATATGTTCGCTCTGGTGCCAAAGAACAAGCACCTTAAACACACGAGCGGCGAAGAGGCCAAGAGCCTTTACGAGATTGCTGATGAGGCTTACCATCAGCAGAGGTTCTTCCGGCTGCTGCCACCCAGGAAAGGCGAGGCTTTGCCCTGGTATCGGAGGATTGGGAGATGAACGAGCTGCCGCTTGAGGAGATTATGAAGATTGTTGAGAAGGCGAACAGTTGGCAGTTTGTTTTCGACCCCACACATGAGCGTTACTCTGGGAATTTCTCATACAACGGCTTCAACTATATCAATGGGCAACCTTACTATGGGAAGGTCCAGATACTGAAGACAAAGGAGGGCGCTGTCAAGGAGGGTGTAATGGATGATTACACAGTTGTTGTGACGTACAATGGGTTTGATGTTGCTGGCCTCCGGGGCCAGGATGCAGCCAAAGTCTATGACAAGGTCAAGAAGATAGTTGGCGAGATAGAGCTTGAGGACTCGGCTGATATCCAGAAGAAAGCTGTCCGTGACAAGGTCAAAGCGGCTCTCGCACCCAAGCCAGAAAAGCTGCCACTCATACGGAGGCTGGGAAAATGAGCACATTCACAATTGACGAGCTTGTGGATATTGCAGGGAAATCCCGCTGGAAAAGCGGCAGGAGCGCTGTTGTTGAGGAGTATTATGACGGGACTTTCAAGCTGGGGAAAGATGAGAAGCTAAACCTGGTATCTTCAAGGCACTTCAGCAACGGCCAGGAAATTTACAGGCTAATCGTAATGTACTCGAATGACCTTGAGGAGGTCATCTATGGGGATGATGCCAAAAAGGTTCTGGAAATAGCTAAGGATAGGCTTACAACAGCTGCGAAATATTGGCATTGGATGGCCGAGCGTGGCGCAGCTGGAATGCTCAGGGCTCTAAAGAGGGACATGAAGAGGTATGAGAAAAATGAACAGCGTTAGCCCCGAGCTCACACTGGAAGAGATACTTCAGATGGCGAGGCAGGTTAAGGCATGGAAGAAAATCAACACCTACTCTAATGAAACTTCGGAATTGGATGGGTTTTATAGGATCAATGGGGGTTTGAGCAAAGTCAGAATTGAGGTCAGGAAGACCGAATATTCCGTTACAACCAGCTATTATGGGTATGTTTACTTCAAGAATGAGCAGGTGGCAAACTTGAGTGGCGATGATGCGAAAGGGATTTATGAGATTGCCGAATCAAAGCTAAACCAGAAGGTCATAAAAATATTAGAGAAGAAGGAGAGGGATAGACTGGCTGCTGAGGAGAGGCGCGAAAGGGCAAAGCAGATTGGTGAGGAGAGGCGCATAAGGAAAGTGCAGGAGCTAAAGGAGATGATTGCCCCTAAACCTGAGAGGCTGCCTTGGTATAGGAGGCTGGGGAAATGAACGAGCTGCCTCTGGAGCAAATTCTGGAGATTGTTGATAAGGTGGAAAAATGGGAAGTGCCCCAGAACCATTTATATGAAACTTACTCAGGGAAATTTAGCATTAAACCCATGAAAATATTTGGTAAGTATTACATAGGAGACATTGAGATTTTGAAAACAAGGAAAGAAGCCATTGAACAGGGCATGCACGAGGAATATGTTGTGAGGATCAAATATGACGGGAGGCAGGTGGCCGGGCTGAGAGGAGAGGATGCAGCGCAGGTTTACGAGAAAGTCAAGGAGTTAATTGCCACTGGCAACAAGCCTGAAACCCCATTAGAAGTTAAGAAGGAGGCTTTGCGTGAAAGGGTAATGGAACGCTTTGTGCCAAAGCCTGACAAACTTCCATTCATGAGGAGGCTGGGAAGATGAGCACATTCTCTCTTGATGAACTCATCAAAATGGCCCAATGCTCCCAATGGTTTGACGAAAGGGATTGCGTAACCGAAGAGAATTACATGGGGGACTTCCGGGTTGGGAAAGGTGAATATCTCTTTTTAGAGGTGGCTAGGTACATTGAAAAAAGCCGGGAGGTTTACCAGCTCATTGTTTCTGATTCCAAGGAAACTGTTGACATATTTTATGGAAACAGCGCTGCCAAGGTCTTGGAAATCGCTAGGGATAGGGAATCTGTGATATCCAGAATAATGGCGAGGAATACTAGGAGAAGGGGCAAGAATTTGTTGTCTGTACTAAAGAAACACTTAGCGAGGTACGGAAATGACTGAAAGCTCGGACCTCACTTTGGAAGAGATTCTGGATATGGCGAAGCAGGTAAAGAGATGGAAGAGGTTAAGCTATACTAATTATAACAAATACGTTGGGCGCTTCAAGTCCGGGCCTTTAAAGGGGACAAAAATCTACTCAAGGGGAGATAAACACCTTTCTGACTCTAGATACGAGGGGTATGTGTACTATATGAATGAGAAGATTGGTGAGCTTCATGGCGCGGAAGCAAAATCCCTTTATGAATTGGCAGATGGTTGCTTAACCAAATCAGAACTCAGGAGACAGCAGAGGAAAGAGGAGAAGAAACGGGCTCAAGAGGAGGACCGCCTTAAGGCCCTTGAGGAACTACGGGAGAGGATTGCCCCTAAACCCGAGCAGCTCCCATTGTACAGGAGGCTGGGGAGATGAGCGACAACCTAAATCTGGAGGAGATTCTGAAAATTGCACATCAGATTACAGATTGGACAAGAAACGATTATTCCAGCTCCACCGTATATGATGGCCACCTGAGTTTTGGACCTTTTTCCAAAGCAAGGGTATGGGCGCGAGAGACCCTGTCCGCCGGAAACCTCAATTACGATGGAGAGGTTTACTATAAGGAAAAGAAGGTTGGTGAGCTCTTAGGTATTGATGCAAAAAAGATCTATGAATATGCTGAAAAGAACCTAAGCCCAAAGGAGCTCAAAAGAATTGAGGATGAAAAAAAGAAAAAGGAGGCTGCTAAAGAGAAGCACCTAAGAATTGTTGAGCAGGTCAGGGAGAAGGCCAAGGCAGGGCGAGTTCCATGGTACAGGAGGCTGGGGGAATGAAAGAGGGGGAACTAACACTTGAGGAAATTTTGGCTATGGCCCACAGGGTCAGAAAATGGGAATACTCCTTCCGCACGGATGAGGCAGGGTACTCCGGGGATTTTTCACCAAAAGGTTTCTTTGGGCCCAGTGTCAAAATTAAAGTAAATAAAACCCACTCCGAAGGTAACTATAAGGGCTCTGTATATTACAGGACTGATGAATTTGAAGATGAGGAATTGGCAAGCCTTGATGGTGAAAGCGCCCAGAAGCTCTTTGATGAGGCCGAGGCCTGCTGCAAAAAGCTACATCCCCGCGGGGTTCAGATGGCGCAGGCAAGTTTGAGATATGCAGAAAAAAGCCGCAAAGAGAGAAAAGAGAACAAGATTGAGGAAATGAGGGAGTATCTCTCTGGAAAACCTGAGCAGATCCCATGGTACAGGAGGATGGGGAGATGAAGCAGCTCACTCTCGAGGAGGTCTTGGGGATTGCGAAGCAGGTCAAGAGATGGAGGAAAAAAAATACATTGGACCAGCTCGCGAGATATTCCGGCGGGTTTTATCCAGAGGGGTCATTCTCAAAGGTCAAGATTAAAGTTTCCGAGCTCAAGGACAAGTACGGGGAATACTATACAGTATCAGTGGATTTCCAGGGTGCAACCATTGTCTCAGATGCAAGCCAAGAGGCAGAGAAGATTTACAATATTGCAAAGGACAGCTATACCCAAGCCCATCCTATAACGATTAAATGGGAAAACAAAATAAGGAAGATGCAGGAGGAGGCGCTGGAGCAGAAGGTAGACGTACTCCGTGACGCGTTGGCCAAAAAGCCGGATAAGCTGCCGTGGTACAGGAGGTTGGGGAGATGAACGCCATTAGTCTGGAAGAGATTTTGGGGATGACACAGGGTGTGCAGGATTGGAGTTGCAGTAATACATCAGATGGAAAGACGGTTACCCTGTCAGGGGCATATACACCAAAGGGGACTGATAAGAAAGTCACTGTAAATGTATCCCTCTACCATTCAAAAAAAGTCAATATGTTTTTCCCTGATACGATTATCAACAGGTATAATGTATCTGTAATGTATGGGAGAAGTGAGGTTGCTCAGCTAAGTGGCGATGATGCCAAGGGTATCTTTGAGATTGCCGATGGGGTGTACACCAAGAAACGCGATGCAGAGGAGGCGGCAAGGCAGAAGAGGGAGGCTGAAGAGAAAAGAATTAGGGAGAAGAAAAAAACAGAGGATATTGACGAGCTCAAGCAGGTTCTGGAGAAGGACTCAACTTTCAGCCCTGTGAAAAAGGTTGAGAGGCTGCCATGGTACAGGAGGATGGGAAAATGAACAGCATTACAACAGCGCTTTCACTTGAGGATATGCTGGGCAT
>CAIWSB010000029.1 GCA_903915225.1 uncultured Candidatus Woesearchaeota archaeon | reverse complement strand
TGGTGAGTCTAAAATGCAACTTGATTTTGTTGATACATGTAGTTTCCCTTTTTTATCTCTGTCAAAACATGCAGATGTAAATCTGACTCCTGTGGGTGTTATTGGAGATTCGGGTCTTGCACCTATTTGTGAGAAAAAATAATCAATATCTGCTGACACTAACCCTTCCTTCGGTTTTATATTCTGTCCATGAATGGTGGGTGTATGCTCATTTAGTGGAGTAATGAATGGGATGGATGATACTTCATAGGTTTTATTCCGTTCTCCAACAATTAGTTTTCTATCAATAAGACGTTGGAGATATTCTGATAGTGTCCCTTCCTCACCCAGTTTGACAGACAAATGACCTGGGTCTTTTTCTTCAGCTTCTTTATAGATTAGACCAATCTGATGCTGGGTTAAGCCAGGATAGTGCATAATAAATAAAAATAATTTCACCTCATTGCGTGTAATTCTGTCAAGCATTGTATTAGGTCATTGGTGAGTCTTTTTATATAAACATTCCTGAAGAAATGGCGTTAGATATTGTCACTAAATGGTTGCGTCTCATTAGTTCGTTAAACATCCGAATTGTTTAAATAGAACCTCATTTTATACACTTATTGGCACATAATATTGTTGTTTAGCTGATTATGTGCTAATATGGAGTAAGAAAATCATCTTAATCCATAAGAAAACGAATTCTCCCGTCAGGAGAAGTCAGGCACATAAAACTGACTATCAGGCATTAAGCTCCTGACTATCTTCTTATATTCGAACGATATTAATTTATTGAGGGAGCGAGTCAAGAGCAGGCAGCAGATTGATGAGGCCACTCTGGAAGAGAGAATGGAACATGCAAAAAACTGCCTTCAAGAGAAGGAATTTTTTGATTATTCCTTAGACACAACCAACTTTGATGATTCCTTTTTTGAAAAGTTAGAAACAATAATTTGGAGCAACTTGTGAAGAAGGATTGAGACTAAATGGCAAAACCTAAGCCCATGCTGGATTTGGATTTAATTGAGAAAAAATCTGGTTTTAGAGTCGTGGATATGCCTTTTGGTTGCAGGCTGTGTGGTGAATTGCTCTACGCCCAAAATATCATTGCTGAAACACCCAATTTTTTTATGGTTCCTGATGTGAGGTCGATTGTTCCTGGCCATGTCCAGATAATCTCAAAGGAGCATGAGCATGACGGGCGCTTTATGTTCTCTGCAGGGCATTTCCCTAATGAATGGTTCAATGAGTATGAGGCGTTTATAGATTTCATGACCACCTGTCTAGGTGAAGAGTATAATCGCGAAGCAATATGGTTTGAGCATGGCGAGAAAGACGTTAACCCTGCGCCTGGCTCGATATTCCATCCTCACATAATCGGCGTTGCCCTGGGTTCAGATATTATTGAGACAATCAAGAATGAGGGGGCAGAATACTTCTCTCTTGAAGAATTCGGGGGAGAAATTTCAGAGCTTAAACAGGTTGTCCAGGGAGGCCCTTACTACTTCTACCAGGGTTTGCCTGATGAGAAAGGTAAAACGAAACGGTATATCATGAGGGTTAAAACTGAAAGTACCCCCTCCCAATTGATCATAAAGTTCATGTCTCAAGTACCTGAAGTAAAACGTGAGAACCTGGAATGGATTTTGGCTAATGGGGCGGACGTTAAGCCTGGAGAGGAATACAGGTTTCAGGTCTTTAGGCCGGCAGATAGATTCTACAGCTCAATTGATAGACTTCGCCAGAGGGCAGAGTTGGTGGCAAAATATAAAAATATTGAGTTTAATATTACTGAATATAACTCTGTGAGGCTGAATACCAATGAATAAGAGGATAATCATTTTTTCAGATTTGCACTACGGCGAGGCCAAGAACATTGAAGGGAGAAAGCTCAACCAGCCTGCCCAGTCTTTAGTTAATTTGAAAAACCTTCTCGGAAAAATTAATCTTGACAACTCTAAGGAAATTGTTATCCTTCTTGGAGATATTATTAGCAAAATCGATGCCGAGAAAGACCTCAAACACATTAGGGAGATTTTTTCCCTTTTTGAAGCCCACAAGATACATCCGTTGAGTGTTGTAGGAAATCATGAGCTGAACAACTTAAAAAAGCAGGAGGCCTTTAATTTGCTTGGCATTAAGGAAGCAATGGAGCTGGAGTTTGAAAACATTGATGTGCTTTTCCTTGACACCATGCATGAGGGCTACGAATTGTCCCTGAACGAAAAGCTCGTTCAGCTCCTCAGCAATAAACTTAGTGCAGGGACAAAACCTCTGGTAATCTTCTCCCATGCCCCTCTCTACAGATACGATGTCAAAGGCAATGTTTGGCTTGAAACCAGGGAGGAGAAAGCCTATATTAAGAATTGGCATCAGGTTTGCGATATGCTCAAAAAATCCAAGAGGAAAGTTGTGTCCATATGCGGGCATGTACACCACAATCGCATCCTTGTGGAAAACAATGTGAGTTTCATCAGCTTACAGTCATTTTCTGAGAATATTTCGCCCTTGGATAATGGGGATGCCTGCCAAGCCTATGCTGTGCTTGAGGCCAAATCTGATGAACTTAGGCTATTTGTATATAATGACCCGGCAGAATACATAATCAGAATCTGAATAACATGGATGACACTACGGTTTTCAAAAAAGTACAGGGTAGGATATTCACTTTGCTTTGGTTTGTCTATTTCTCATTTTACTTAGTGAGGCTAAATTTTTCAGTGGCCATGCCTGGTTTAATGCTTGAATTCGGACTCACAAAAACCCAGCTTGGCACTGTCTTGGCTGCTTTCTTTGCCGCATATGCAATTGGCCAGTTGATTAATGGGCAGATTGGGAGCCATCTGAACTCAAGGTATTATATCTCCTTGGGATTAATACTCTCTTCGCTTATTAATCTCGTAATTGGGCTCTTCTTTTGCCCAAACATTGCTTTTCTGTCTGTGCTTTGGGGGCTTAATGGCTTTTTCCAGTCAATGGGTTGGTCCCCTATAGTTAAGACTGTGGCAAGGTGGTTCTCTGAGAAGAAACGTGCTAAATATCTTACAATATTGGGCACATCATACATCTTGGGGAGTGCATTCGCCCTTTTTTTGGCTGGGATCATAGTCTCAAGATATAATTGGCGTTTTGTGTTCCTGCTGCCTTCATTAATCTCCATGTTTATGGCGCTGATCTGGCTTTATTTCGGTAGGGAGAGCCCTGAACGGTTGAAAACCAGCTGGAGAAAATTCAATCCCGGCTGCAATGAACTGAGGCCAAATGAAGGATTTTTTGAATTATTTAATGAAACATTCCTTAATAAGAAAATTATCCTGCTGGGATTGGCATTGATGGGTTTGAACATTGTGCGCTATGGTTTCTTAGACTGGGGCCCTACCTTCTTCTTCGAGATTCAGAAAATCTCGATATCCAGCGCTGCTTACAAGTCATTGCTTTTCCCAATTGCTGGTGTTCTTGGGGCACTTACTGCTGGTTACTTATCTCTAAAGTTTTTCCACCGCAACTATGCAAAGGTGGCATGCCTTATGCTCTTTGGCCTATTCATATGCATGCTGCTGTTCCCCAATGTAATACGTTTGCAGTGGTCAATCAGTCTTAGCCTGTTGTTAATAATGGGTTTCCTCAGTTTTGGGCCTCATGTTCTCTCAGTTTCTGTGCTCCCGCCGGAAGTTTCTAGCCCCAGAGGCGTTGCTGCTGCGACAGGCTTTATTGATTGCTTGGGGTATGTTGGCGCAGCGGTAAATAGCCTTGTTACCGGGTTATTGGTCGACAGGTTTAGCTGGACTTTTGGTCTGTATTTCTGGCTTAGTGGAGCTGCTTTAAGCCTTATTATGATGTTGCTTTTGGCAAGAAAAAAGATTAAGGCCTAATGCCCCTTTTGGCATACTTTTTGAGCTCTTTTAGGTATTTGAAGTCTTTATTCCTGGCGATGTTGTTTATCCTTGAGCTCTCTTCCAGGAAATGGTAATATCCTCGTCCCAGCTCCTTGCCCTTCTTTGTGTGCATATCAATTGCATAATCCGGTATTGGGATTTTATGGCCCGCTTTCCTCTTTATCCTAAGGAAATCATATATCTCGCTCACAATTCTGTCTTTCTTGGATTGGCAGAGAATTTGTACAGCTTTAAGCGCCTGCATGTGCCTGTCGCAGGGTTTGGCATCAGCCAGCCCGTAATAAGTATCCTTGAGGGCTTTTATTGCACATATTGCCCCTGTGTCAGAGACATCTTCAACAACAATCACCTGCAGCCTCTCCCA
Organism: uncultured Candidatus Woesearchaeota archaeon; assembly: GCA_903915225.1. Lineage (GTDB taxonomy): Archaea > Nanobdellota > Nanobdellia > Woesearchaeales > B29-G15 > B29-G15. Next base: position 18,630 of record CAIWSB010000029.1, on the reverse strand, counting down.
GAGTTTGCTTTCGAAGGCTTCGCCAGACTCAATTAATTCAAGGGCGAAAAAGCACGCAGGTTCAAGGTTACCCCTCCTGATTTCTTTCTGGAGGGCGGAAATTACCAGGTCTGCGGAATACCCTGAGACTGTCTTAAGCTCTGAAAATAGTATTTTTTCCATGTTTACATATTAAAAACTAGTAAATTTAAATTGATTTTGGTGGCCCGTATTCATCAAAATCTCATGAGAGCAAACCCAACTGCGATGAGCACAAGTATCCAGGTATTCACTCCCTGGAGCAATCCCCATGCATTAAGCAGCAGGAGCATTCCGGCGATAAACAGCGCCCTGCCAAAAAACCCGTGATCATGGTGGTGGAATCCCCAGCACTTGAAATGCCCTCCCTGGCATTCTGTCTCTATTTTCTTTCCAACCATTTTACCAATGTGCTCCCAATTTGTGCTCTCTTTTTTGCTTGGCATATGAATCACCTCTCTTAGCATTTGTTGAAGGCCAATTTAAAAAGTTGTGCATGAAAACAAATAATTAGGGGCCAAGGTTAAGTATTTAAATACCTCCGCGAAGTAAACATGGTGGAAAAAAAGCTATCTCCTGAGCAATATCACATCCTCATAGAAAAAGGTACCGAGGCTCCATTCAGCGGGAAATACATCCATTTCAATGGGGCGGGCAAGTTTGTATGCGCAGCCTGCGGGAGTGAGCTTTTCTCATCTGAAACAAAATTTGACTCCAACTGCGGCTGGCCGAGTTTCTATGACGCAAAAAAAGACGCTGTTGAGTTCAGAGACGACCTCAGCCATGTTATGCGTAGGACGGAAGTGGTTTGCAAGAAATGCGGTGGGCATCTGGGGCATGTTTTTGATGACGGCTCGAAGCCAACGGGAAAAAGGTTCTGCATAAATTCTTTGGCCCTTAATTTTAAAGTGAAAAGATGATTTGTTAATCTTCATCAAAAAATTTAAATATCCCTCTTGAAGAATAAATCCCATGGTAAATAAACAAAAATGGGGAGTCATTGCCTATTGTGTGGGGCTGGTTTTGATAATTCTTAATGCAATTGCCTACATTGCAGGCATCCGCAACTCCACATTTGCTTGCTCCTTTATCTTTGGAATTATTCTCTGCATCACCGGGATGCTGCTCCACAAAAAAGTTGGCAGTCAGTGAAGATGCTGCACTGTTGATATTTCCATAAAGAATATATACTTGGAAAACTTTTAGAGTTGGGTTGGTAAAAAGGGTTGTGGCGCCAATGAAGATAGCCATTGTAGCAAATGGTACTCTAAGCAAAACCAATTTTATCAAGGCAGAGTTGTGCCGTGCGGATATTATAATCTGCGCTGACGGTGGCGCAAACAAGATTTCTAAGCTAGGGATTGTACCCAACTACGTCATTGGCGACCTGGATTCCCTTAGCAAGGATTTCATTTCCAAGCTTAAGAAAAAAGTAAAAGTGATTCGGGATAGTGACCAGGATTCAACAGACCTGCAGAAGGCTATAGCCCTGGCTGAAAGGCTCAGGCCAAATGAAATAACGATACTGGGGGCAATTGGGGACAACCTGGACCATACAATCTCAAATGTGTACTGCCTTGACATGATAAACCCAAAGATTAAGGCCCGGTTATTGGACGACAAAAATGAGGTTTTCCTGGTAAAAAGCTCAATTGAGCTTAATGGGAAAAAGGGGGATACTGTTTCAATAATCCCTATATCCGAAGTTAAAGAGCTGAGCTATCATGGGCTCAAGTGGGGTGTCAAAGATAAGGATGTGTCTCCAACTTGGTTTGGCACAAGAAACCAGATGGTTGGGAGCAAATGTAGAATTTCCTTGAAAAAGGGAAAGGTTTTGGTCATAAAGATAACGGGTGATGGGTAATGCTTATACTCTCCTGGATTGATTACTTCATCATATTTGTCTATTTTGTTCTTATGTTTGTCATTGGGTTTGTTGTTAAGAAAGGAATTAAAAATGTTGCAGACTACTTTGTTGCTGGCCGCAGATTGACGCTGCCGCTCTTTGTTGCCACACTGGTGAGCACATGGTATGGCGGGCTATTTGGCGTTGGGGAGCTGTCTTACAATTACGGCATTGTCAACTGGCTGACACAGGGTTTTTTCTGGTACCTGAGCTACTTATTCTTTGCACTCTTCCTGGCAAAAAAAATCAACCAATCGCGGCTTTACACAGTGCCTGACCAGCTCGAAAGATTCTATGACAAGAAATCCAGGGTTTTGGGCGCAATATTCAATTTTATCATGGTGACGCCTGCGCCCTATGTGCTCTCGCTCGGAATTGTGTTTACCCTGCTCTTCGGTTGGCCCAGCTGGATTGGTGTGATTGCCGGGACAGGGGTTGTGTTGTTCTACACAGTCAGGGGTGGATTTGTTGCAGATGTCTACACTGATGCAGTTCAATTTGTGTTGATGATGATTGGTGTAATTCTGGTAATCCCCTTTGCAATCGCAAAATACGGGGGCTTGAGCTTTCTTCGGGCAAACCTACCGGCAACCCATCTCACACTGACAGGCACATGGACTACGCAGATGATACTTGTCTGGGGGTTTATTGCATTCTGGACACTTGTGGACCCGGGGTTTTACCAGAGATGCTATGCAGCAAAGGATTCTAATTTGCCAAAGAAAGGCATCCTTATCTCAATAATATTTTGGGCAATAATTGATATCTGCACAACTACCACTGGACTGTATGCCCGGGCTGCAATGCCCAATATCGTGCCCACTTTCTCCTATGCAATCTTCTCAAATGCAGTGCTGCCAGTTGTGCTACGAGGGCTCTTTTTTGCCGGTGTGTTTGCCACAATAATGTCCACAGTTGATTCATTCACTTTCCTTGGGGGCATGAATATCTCAAACGATATTTACAAGAGGGTTTTGCGGCCGAAGGCAACTGACAAGCAGGTAATGAGGGTGACCAGGATAGGCATATATTTAACAGCTGGCATTGCCTGCCTCATTGCAATATTCTTCCATTCACTTGTGGGGATGTGGTACACCATAGGCACTGTTGGAATTTCAGCACTGCTGGTGCCAATGATGTTCGGGTTCTTCTACAAAGGTAGGAAATCTGGAAATGCTGCGTTCTACAGCATGATTATTGGCTCGGTGGTTTCGTCAATTTGGCTTGTGAATGGATATCTCCATATGGTTGAGGGCTATCCAAGCTACATCTGGGGAATTGAGCCCATGTACTCTGGTTTGGTCTTTTCTTTGGTAAGCTACATTGCTATTACTTTTATTGATAATAGGATAAAAAAGTTTAATTCTCAAAAAGAAGCAGCTTTAGCATAAATACTAGAGATTAGGGGGCATCTTCTGCCTTTATCTTTTCCACTATCCCATCAAGGTCCACTGGCCGGTAGCCTGTTAATTCTACAGACACATTGATTGTGCGGTTCTCCCGGTTAAAGAAAGGGTATTCCAAAGGCTGGTTGTTGTGCTTGTGGCCGTGTAGTATCCACCCTTGCCAGTGGCGCGGCGCGCCTCGTGGGGTGTGGGCCATGTAGAATTCCACTCCCTCATAATCCAGGAAAAATGAGTTGTATGCGCGAAATTTCTCAAGCCGGTCATGGTTTCCCCTAATGAATATGACATTGCCATGCAACTTCTCCAGCCAGTAGTCTGCTGATCTGGCCTTCATTCCATAGGACATATCTCCTAGGAAATACACTGTATCATCGCGGCCGACAGTTGCGTTCCAGTTTTCCACTAGAATCTGGTTCATATGCCTCGTATCAGAAAAGGGCCTGTTGCAGTACTGGATGATATTCGTGTGGTCTAGATGGAGGTCTGAGGTTACAAAAACTCTGGGCTTATCTACTATTCCCTCAAGTGTTACCAAACCATTTCCCCCCATAATAATGGGAGTCCCCATTGGCTTAAAAATTTTCCTGTAAAAATGAGAAAATTGTGAAAGAATTACTACCGTTTTATCCTCAAAAAAATCCAACAGTAGCTTTCACTTTTTTATGTGCTTCAGAATAAACTTTACTCGTTCTGCCACACTCGCCTTTGGCAGATCCACCACTTTATATCCCAAAGTCTCATATACCTCAACAATTCTCTTGTGTATTTTGCAGGCTTCCTCAAAGCTCTCAGTCCTGGAGGGTATGTTCTCATAAATCTCTTTCCAGGGCGGGGCAACAAAAACAGTCTTCATGTAGCCATGCCTGCGTGCTGTTTCCCAGAATTCCTCTGGCGCATTGTTGACATAGGCAAGTGAATCAGGTATCCCGCGGTCGAAGAAGCAAATCTCCTTGTCGGGGGCAGAGTGGTACTGGTTCTTCCGGTAAATGATAATCTTGCGGTTGAACTCCGGCGAATTGCGGTCAACGTTCTTGTCTTCCTCAAGGAGCTCAGCGATGTAGTCCGTTGCAGAATCATACATGCAGTAAAAGCCCTTTTCATGAAGGGCCTTCACGAGGCTGGTTTTGCCGAAGCCCGGGCCGCCTATGACAACATAAATCCTCTTAAGCTCCTTGCCGTCTGTTCGCCTCATGTTATTCCCCTTTAATGCTCTTAATAAAAACTTTTCTGTTGCGTGGTTTTTACTTAGAAATTAGCCACTTTATAATGGTTATTGAAGCAAACATTTTTAAATCCATGGAGCCTTTTTCTTCTAGGGGGAATGAAATATGACACTTGGGAAAAACCTGGTTGAAATTGTGGAGAGCTACCAATCCAAGAATTCCACGTTTGGCAGGCCAAATAAGCGCAAAAGCATCAAGTATCTACAGCAAATGATACTCCAAATTGCATGCTGGAGCTACAGGAATTGCAAGCCTTCAGTCACGGAATTGGAGACTGCCCTGGCTGAATTCGAGCAGAGCCCGATTGCCCGCGGATTGGGAATAAAAAACAGGAAAGACTACATCCTAAGGGAGTCCTATCAGCCATTGATAGAAGAAAACGAGGAAAAGGAGAGGGCAGACAGTGAGCGCCTCGAAAAGATAAAGGGGATATTTGAGCCAGTTTACGGCGAGTGCAAGCAAATCCTCTCAAAAAGATTTGGCCTTTCTGATGATACTCTGAAGAGGATAGATGAAATAGCCATCTCCTACGCGGCAGAGGCAGTGCCAAGGATTGATGAGAATTTTAAGCCGGCGCTGCCAGCTTGTCAGGAAGATGATGAGGATTATGAAATAAGCGACCCTGACGACATTGAGTTTTATGAGGGTAACTATGCGGCCTATGACCACAACACCACAACGATTCAGGTGGGAAAAAAGGCTGAAGATGATGCCCTGGAGCAGAGTGCCAAAGGCAGGGTCACATTCGAGGCTTATAGGACTCTTTCAGCAGAATTGGGCCATGCGATGCTGCATCAAGGGGCAGTGGGAAGGGACTATGAAGATATTTCTGACGAAGTGGGTGAGTTTTATGATTTGGTAAGCCAATTTGTCGTAAATGAAGAGAAACACCTGCTTGGTGATTATAATACAACAGGTATACTGGCGTTAAGAAAAGAGAAAATTGAATCGCTCAGGAACCAAGTTATGTTCCTGAACTTTATTTCTGATAAAAAGGAAACTGATGCTAAAAAGCTAATTGCCAAATTCCGCAAGGAGGGTAATGCGCTTGACACAGATGATGAGACTCAGATTATTGATGAGTTTGGAACAGATTCATTCTTAGCTCACCAGGGGGGTTATGTCATTATGGTCCATCTCTGGGACACTGCCATCAGGCATGGCACCACTGAAAACCAGGTTGCTTATAGGCTAGCTGAGGCAGCTGGAAAGGCCCTCCAGAACCAGGATATTGATTTTACTGACAGGGAGAAATACATGTCCGGCATGATCCAGGCATATTTCCAAAAAACTTAAATATCTCTCAACCTAATTGCTAGCTATGCAACCCCTCTCTCACTTCGAGCAAATGAGACCGAGCATTCTTGGGCATGCTGTGACAAACCACTTCAAGCGTGACCTTGGGGAAGCCCGGGCGACTGCAATTGTGCTTGAAGTTCTTGGCTCGAACCAGAGCAGTTTTGAGGAGCTTCACAAATTTGAGGAGAAGGTTCAGGGTAACTTTATCTTCCGTGCAAAGATTGCCGGGAAGCACATTGTTTATGCGGTTTCTGCCAGTAAGATGCTTGTCTTCTTGAGGGGATTCTCAAACTTCTCTGAGTACCGCAAATACCTGGATGACAAGCAGGGGCTGAAAGCTGCCATCGAGGGAGCTACTGAATAGCAAATTTTAAATACCAGATTCTAAATTATCCTCTTGACTAATATTAAAACGAGGTGTTAAGAATGCGCGTAAACAAAAAGGGAGCATTGGAGCTTTCCATCAACGCAATTGTTATCATTGTTCTTGCTTTGACCCTCCTGGGTCTGGGTCTGACTTTTATCAGGAACCAGATGGGGGATATTGGCAAAACATCAACTATGGTCAATGACCAGATTCGTGACCAGATTCTTGAGGACTTGCGAACATCGGACAAGAGGCTAAGCTTCCCAACCCCGGAGATTAAGACCTCATCCAAGGCAACTGAGCTCATATCTATTGGTGTGAAAAACCTGCTCGACACGCCATTGACTTTCAAAATAATCGTCCAAGACCTCAACTTTAAAGAAGACGGCACGGCGTTCAACTGCGGGACAGGAACGGATCATCTATATTCACCAAAAACAACTCCTGGAGATGAGTGTGCGGCATTTTACTGGGATACTTCAAATCAAAAACTCTCTAATGGACAGTCTAGTGTGTATGGGATTAAGCTCTTCGCACCTAAAAACTTCAATACTTACCTCTACAAGATTGTAATTATTGACCCAACGATTAGTGACCCGGCCAAGGCAGAGTATGCCTCCAAGACATTCTTTGTCCAGGTGACATAAGCCATGGGTCGCCTGCTATCCAGGCAAGAGGAGTTTGAAATCCTAAAGATAGTGATTGACAAAATCCTCCTGCTGGGGTTTGCCATAATGGGATATGGGGCATATGTGCTCTACAACTCTGGAGGTTCACAGGGGTTTTTCGTGCTCATTACCGGTGTTGGCATCCTGCTGATTGCAGCTGTGATTCTGCTCACCGGATTTGAGGTCGCCAAATGAACAGGAAGGGCTTTGAGCTCACTTTGAACTTTATTATAGTAATAATATTATCCCTGGTAGTGCTGGGGTTTGGTATTAATTTTGTTTACGGCCTTTTCAAGGGTGGCAACGAGTACGTGCCCCAAATTGATGCCCTCATCATGGATGAACTCACCAGGCTGGCTGTCGGCAATAAGAGGGTGGCAATTGCGCCAAAAGAAAGCCAGGTTATCAACAAGGGGGATAGTGCAACCTTTGGGCTTAGGATAAGGAACACCGTCCCAGGCCAGGAAACCTTCATTGTTAAGGCTGAGTGCGTGAAACACGGGCATCCCGATTATGAGTCTGGCTGCCCAAGTGACTCGATCAAGCTCACCTATGAAAGGACGGATTTCCCGATCAAAAACAATGCATTCTACGATGTGCCCATTGGGGTGACTGTTAACAGGAATGCAGAACGAGCAGAGTACTTGATATACGTCTCTGTTTGCAGTTTTACTAGTTCTGCGTTTACGTGCTCTACATCCAGCGACATCAACCGCTACGATGCCCTCCAGAAGATATATGTTACTGTCCCATAAAGCTTTTATTCTCAACTGATTTTTAGCGCCCTGGTGGGGGGAATTGGCAACTGAGCCATCATTGGGGCCAGAGGGCTCTTCACGGACTAGGGGCAAGGAGGCCCAGAAGCATAACATTCTGGCAGCAAGAGCTCTAGCTGAGACTGTGCGCACGACTCTTGGGCCGAAAGGCATGGACAAGATGGTTGTGGGCAGCAATGGGGAAGTGACTGTGACAAATGATGGAGTCACAATTCTTGAGGCAATGGAAATCTCGCACCCAACTGCCAGAATGATAGTTGAGGCTGCCCGTACCCAGGACACGGAGGTCGGGGACGGGACAACAACTGTTGTTGTACTCTCCGGAGAACTCCTGCACCGTGCCGAGGAGCTGCTGGAAGCAGGTATACATCCCACGACGATAATCCGGGGCTATAAGATGGCCTTTGAGGAGGCAATGAGAGTCTTGGATAAGATTTCTAAAGGGTTTACTACAAAGCAAAAGGCGCTAAGGGATATTGCACTCACTGCCATGACTGGCAAGGGTGTTGAGGAAGCCAAAGAAAAACTTGCAGAGCTGGCTGTTGGTGCAGCAATGAAAATCCAATCACAGGATAAGCTATCAAAAGAGAACATAAAGATTATCGCAAAGCCCGGGGCAGCGATGGGTTCATCTGAGCTAATAGATGGAATAATTATCGAGAAAGAACGCCTAAAGGAAGGAATGCCTCCGCTGGTTAAGGACGCCAGGATTGCCTTAATTGATTCGCCAATCGAGGTCAAGGAGACTGAGATTGACTCAAAAATCACAATAAACACACCTGAGCAGATGGAGAGCTTCATAGCTATGGAGGATTCCATGCTGAAGAGGATGGCAGATAGGATTACGGGCGCAGGCGCAAACGTGGTTTTCTGCCAAAAGGGAATTGATGATGTGGCCCAGCATTACCTAGAAAAAGCAGGGCTATATGTATGCCGCCGCGTCACCCAGGCGGATATGAGGCTTATCGCCAGGGCAACTGGGGCGAGAATAATCACAGAATTAGGCCAGCTAACAAGTGCTGACCTTGGAGCTGCAGGTGAGGTTTTTGAAAAAAGAATTGCAGATGAGCCAGTCACATTTGTTCGGGGCTGCCCGCGGGCACGTGCCGTGACACTGCTACTGCGCGGAGGTACTGAACATGTGCTGGATGAGGTCAAGCGCGCGCTGGTTGATGCAATTGGCGACATGGCTGCTGTTTTGGAGACCGGAAAACTTGTTGGCGGAGCAGGTGCGCCTGAGATTGAGCTTGCGAGAGCGCTCAACAAATTTGCAGACAGCGTGGAAGGGCGTGAGCAGTTGGCAGTGAAGAGCTTTGCCAAGGCAATGGAAATTATTCCAGTAACATTGGCTGAAAACTCCGGGCTTGACCCTATTGAGGCAATTGTGAGGCTCAACCGCGCCCATGACTCGGGTCAGACTTATGCGGGGCTTGATGTCACGAACGGCCATGTTGTTGATACACTCAAGGCAGGAATTGTTGAACCACTGAAGGTTAAAACCCAGGCACTGTCATCTGCGCTTGAAGTCACTACCATGATTCTGCGGATTGATGATATAATTGTTAATGAGTCCAAGCAGCCCCAGAACCAGCCGAACCTGGAGTGAACTTTGGATTTTAGCCCAGGTGCTGGACCGAAAATTATAAATACCGAGTTCTTAGTAATTCCCTTCTAGATGGAAAAAGAGGTAAGTTCAGAGATAGATGGCTTGAAGAAGGAAATAGTGGACTTGAGGAATGATTCTGTTGCTACTGCCAATATCCACGTTGAAATAAGCGAGCTGAAGGCAGCTGTTGAGAAGCTCCTGACTCTTTTTAGCACAGCCATTGGCTACATTAAGGAGGACAAGGCTACACCTCAGTCAAACGCACCTGTGCTTGAAAAACTGGACAGGCTTCTGGATGAGAATACAGTGATTGCCAACGGGCTTGTGAAAATCACGAACCTCATTGAGGCACTCAACTCAAGGTTTGACAGCATGGAGGTCTCAATCAAAGAGGATTCAGGGTTTTCACTACCAGTACTCAGAACACCGGCCAGGGCGAATGCCAAGCCCACAAACCGCAAAGAAATCTTTGACAGACTCAAGGGATCATTTTCAAAATGATGAATTACTCTTACCTTGGCAAGGATGAGCTGCATTACTTCACCCTAAAGCTGCTCAAGGCTGCAAAGGACAATGAGAGGCAACAGCACAGGGAGCAGCTACAGAATCAGCTGCAGGAATTGCGCAGCAGGCTGGGTGTTCTGGAGAAAAGCCATCCTGTTGAGGCAATTGCGCCCCTGCGAGAGAAAATCACTAAACTTGATGAGACAATAAGGCGCATTGATTAATCGTGCGTGTACACAAAAACAAGGGTTGAATCCTTTTTCTCAAGCCTGCAGAACGCGAACCGATTGAACTGCACAATATCCCCAACATTCAGGGATTTAAGGCTGGATTCACCAAGGCCTTTTGCCGTGCTCCCATCAATCATTAGCACTTCTACAGGGACTGCATCACTTGTGGCAACCCAGTGCATTATTCTCTCTCCACCTTGCCTGTACTCATCAATCGTACGGGATTTGTATACGAATTTTCCCCTTGATTTGCTGAAGTTGAGGCAATCCATCAGGCGGTACAGCTTGCCAGTTTTTAGCAGCTTGAAATCATTTTCTGGGATATAAAACTGGCCGTTTGTGCTCACTTTCCTGGTCCCGCGCTCAGGATAATCCGGGTGGTTCTTTAGGTTGGACTCAATTGCAGGGGCTTTGTCAATTACAATCTTAACAGGGTTCTGAACGAACATATACCTGTTTGATGTCTTATCAATATATTTGCGGTTGGCAGCCGCCATCATATCTCTGGAGATATGGGTATCATTTGTGTTCAGCCCAATGCTCACCTCAATGTCCCTTATTGCCTCGGGCTGGAACCCACGCCTGCGAAGAGCCCGGATTGTTATCAGCCTTGGATCATCCCATCCTGAAAACTCACCAGAGGCAATTGCGGCATTGGTCTTGCTCTTTGAGGCTGAAAGCCCGCCTGTTTCCAAAATGATGCGGCCGTGGTGGAGTGCCACAGGGTACTGCCATCCCAGATAATCATAGATATAGCGTTGCCTCATCTCGTTCTGGGTGTGCTCCTGCCCCCGGATTATGTGAGTAACGCCGTGGTCATGGTCGTCAATGGCAGATTGGAGGTTGTACGATGGCCACACACGGTATTTGTTGCCTGAAATCGGATGGTTTGGCTTCGCAATAATCTTGGCAGCCCACCAGTCTCTCCTGCTGGGATCTTTATGCTCAAGGTCTGTCTTAATGCGCAGCACAGCCTCCTCTTCCTTGTAATCTGTGAGCATGTGCTGCCATCTCCTGAGATGTTCAGCTGGCTCCAAATCCCTACAGGCGCATGCAATGCCCTTTTTCTTTTTCTCTTTCCACTTATCATTGTCGCACATGCAGACATACGCCTTGCCTATCTTCAAGAGCTGCTCAATAACCTGGTAATAGCGTTCAAAATTCTTTGAGGCGTAGGCAACCATGTCTATCTTCGCCCCTAGCCAGCGCAGGTCTTCCTCAATCCAGCCATAGGCCTCCTTTAGCGGTGGCTTTGTTTCAGGTGAGGTATCATCATAACGCAGGATGAACTTGCCGTTGTATTTCTGGGCGTAAAGGAATGAAAGCACAGCAGCGCGGGCATTGCCAATGTGCAGCGCACCGTTTGGGTTTGGTGCGGTTCTTGTTACGACCTTGTCCATGACAGCGCCAGGGAGTTCATCAAGCCCAATCTCCCTTCTTTCGTGCTTCTCTTCAAGCAGTTCAGGGGCAATCTGCTGAAGCTTGGCCCTCTGCTGTTCCGGTTTGAGCTTGTTGACAGCCGCAACTATCTTTGCAATGCTGGGCATGAGCTCATTGACCTTGCCCTGCAATTCATGGTGCTTCCCCATCATTTGGCCAATAACAGGGCCGGGTGAGGCTTTGCCCTCGTGCTTGAATGCATTTTGAAGAGCATACTTCTCAATCTCGCTGTCGAAATCCATGCCACAAGAAGTCCCGGGGTTATTTATAAAACTTATTGATTCATACGCGAATGAACCCCTTATCCTTAGCCACATAATAGGCTAGCAGCATGCTGGTTTCCACATGGCCGTTGTCCAGCATGGGCTTGAGCTGCTTGATGTGAACAAGCTTTATGTTAATATATTCAGTTTCATCGAGGTGCTGTTCGGTCTTGACTAGCTCGGTTGCAAACACCAAATGAAGCCTGAAATTCATCTGTCCTGTTGTGGGGTAGCAGCTCAGCATGTGCACCAGCTTCTTTGCCAGGTAGCCTGTCTCTTCCTCAAGCTCGCGCTTTGCAGCCTCAATCGGCGTTTCACCTGCTTCCATGAGCCCAGCGGGGAACTCCAGAAAAACCTGCTTGAGCGGTACCCTGTACTGTTCCACCATTATTACTTCCTGCTTTTCGTTCAGGGGCACAACAATTACTGCATCCCGCTGCTCAGCATATGTGTACGTTGCCTTAACCTTGTTTGGCAGGAGCACCTCATCCTGCCGAAGCTTGAGCCAGCCGTCATGCAGCAGCTTTGAAGAGAGCAGCTTGAAGTCTGCGGGGTTAATCATTCAGTCGAAGAATAATCCGGGCTATTTATTTTTTTTGCTAAAACTTATTGTTGATGTTAATATTCGTGACTTGGAGCTTTCGCTTTTTGATTTCAGCAGGGGTTATAGCTCTGCTGGGGAGGTTATGTAGCCGATGTAACGGAGAAACCCCGCGCGTGTAACCTGAAGTCATGGTTTTTTTTGCATCCACCAGCAGTCTTGCGATCGCTTCACCCTCATCCAATCCACTTAACTTGCTCCGATTATAGGTCCCCATGCAAATTCTATCAAATGCGCTCATTCCGGCAAAAGGATGTGTATATCTTTCCACTGTAACAGGGTAGGCATCATAGGTGATTTTACCATTGATGCCGAAGTAAACCCTTACAGCAAGCCTAACAGGGCCAAAGTGGTAAAACTCTAAGACTTTTTTTCCATAATTATCATACGAATAATTGCGCTGCTCATCTTCAGGCATCTTGAGCACATGCTCCGGCACCTGGATGAACACCCAATACGTAGGTCCAGGCACTCCAGAGCTTGATGGCTCAGTAGCAATAAATCCAAAATCCCCCTCTTGATAGGATTTCTTTTTAAGGAGAGCTTCCAGGTTATTTCCTGAATCCTTGAGCTGGCCGATTTTCTTCTGTTCAGCGTATTTAACTTTCAATGCATCAATCCTGACCTGCTTTGAGAGCTCAAAGTCATGCCTTACCTTGAGGTCAGCCACCTTCTCTTCTGAGACAAGCACGAAGTTTTTCCCGTCAATGTTTACATAACTCTCCCCTGGCACGCCCGCTGCTGGGGCAAGATAAAACACATTCCCCTTGACAATGACAGCATTCCTACCGCCAAGGGCTTTTCCCATGTTAGATTCAGGAACATAATCCGGACCAGTAGGTGCAGATTCTGGCTCAAAACCCAGCAGTGCGTCCAGCTTTGCCACGGAAGGTTTTACCTTTTTCTCCTGCTCATGGAGCTTCTCTTTCTCAATTTCTTTAACTATCTTTTTTATTAAGGGATCTTCTTTCTTTTTTATTGCTGGCTCTTCTTTCGGTTCCTCAGCTTGTTCTGATTGTTTAACGCTTGGTTTCTTCACAGTTTTAACACCAAGGAGTTTGGCCAACTTCTCATCATCCCCACCATTGCCCCTGAGATAAGGAAACACCTTGTTGGCAATAAAGTCCAGGAGTACGTAACGTTTATCGGAATCACCAACAACTTCGCCTTCCTCAAAAATTCCCTGGAGATACTCCTCCTGGAGCTTGTCGAATTGCTTTGCATGCTGTTTCATAGCCAGCTTTTCAAGCGATGAGAGCGTTGCGGATTCCACAAGAGAATAGTTTGCGCTTGCTCCCTTTTTTTCGAAGTGGTAGAAGTTCTCTTCTTTTTCACTTACCTCTCCTAGTGTGTAGACACGCTCATTTATGATGAAAACAGGCATCTTGGCTGCCAATGTAATAACCTTGGCTGTGGGCAACTTTCCGAGTCCCGTATCGGAAATCCCATCTGAACCGCTTAGCTCAGATTTGTGGAAAGGATATTCGTCATCGTACATTTCATCCCCATGTGGTCCCACCGTTACCTTTACCCATATTTTCTCCCCGTCAATTCTAGTCACCGTGCCCTTGCAGCCTAAAGGGGTTTCGTCAGTATTATATGCATCTGGGAAATAATAATTATCTGCCTCCCCTAGAGATTCATTGTTCTTTGGCCCTAGGTTCTTCTTTATCGTGACCTTGGAGCCGACTTTCAATGCCATTTTTGTGTATCCTCTAATTCTAAACTAATCCTTTTCGTTTATGTTAATATTTGTAATTGGCAGCTTTCTTTTTTTGACTTCAGCCAATGTGATAGCATTTTGTGACAATTCTGAGAGATGAATATTTGGAGCAACATCCGAGACGTATCCAGATGTTAGGGTTTTCCTGCCATCTATTAACAGCCTTGCTATTGCTTCACCCTCCTGCAATTTACTAAGCTTGCTTCTATCGTAGTCTCCCATGCAGATTTCAGAGAACCGACCACTGCCTGAAAATGGGTGCTCGTAGTCCTCCACTGTGGCAGGGTAGGCATCATATGTGATTTTGCCATTTACCCCAACGTAAACCCTCACGGCAAGCCTCACGGGGTCAAAGTGGAAGTATTGATCAACAGAATCTTCTGAATCCTTTCTTCCGTAATTATAATATGAGTAATCATTTTTCTCATCCTCAGGCATCTTGAGCACATGCTCCGGCACCTGAATAAAAACCCAGTATGAAGGTTCGCCGTCTTCATAATTAGACTCTTCCTCATGATAGCTATCACGGAACCCACCATCTTCTTCAGGATCATAAGTGCCGTCATCAAAAATAAATCCGAAATCCTCCTCTTTATAGGATTTCTTTTTAAGCAGGGCTTCCAAACTTGAGTCAGAATTCTTGAGCTGGCCAATTCTCTTTTGCTCAGCGTATTTTACTTTCAATGCATCAATCCTTACTTGCTTTGAGAGCTCAAAGTCATACCTTGCCTTGAGGTCAGCCGCTTTCTCTTCTGAGACCAGTGTGAAGTTTTTCCCATCAATGTTTACATAACTCTCATCAGGTAATCCCTCAGCAGCGGCAAGGTAATACACAGCGCCCTTGACAATCACTGCGTTCCTTCCACCCAAGGCCTTACCAAGCATTGAATCTGGAGTATAATCTTGACCTGAAGGAACAGTTTCTGGCTCGCCACCGAGCAATTCATCCAGCTTTGAAAGTTTAGTTTTACCCCTTTTCTTCTGCCCAGGCAACTTCTCCTTCTCAATTTCCTTGACTATCTTTTTTATAATCGGGTCCTCTTTAGGTTCTTTTTCTGGTGCTTGTTCAGAAGTTTTTGGTTCCTCAACCTTCTCAATCTTTATACCCAGAAGTTTTGCAAGCTTTTTCTCATCCCCACCCTTGCCCCTCAAATAGGGAAACACCTTGTTGACAATGAAGTCCAAGAGCACGTATCTTTTATTCGAATTCTCAAGTTCTCCTGCGCCTTCTTCAAAAACCGTTTGGAGATAACCCATCTGAAGCTTGTCAAAGTCCTTTGCATGCTGCTGCTGGGCCAATCTCTCAAGTGATGAGAGTGTTGCGGATTCAACTAGGCTGTGCCTCACCTGCTTTCCTTTTTTTTCAAGTTGGTAGAAGTTTTCATTTGGCTCACCTGGCTCTTCTAGTGTGTAAACACGCTCATTTATGAGAAATACAGGCACCTTTGAGGCCAGTGAGAAAACCTTAGCCGTAGGCAGTTTTCCTAGCCCGGTATCAGCAACTTCATCCGGAAACTCAAGCTCTGATTTGTGGAAAGGATACTCGTCATAATACATTTCATCCTCATCTGGATCACCCCTTATCTTTATCCATATCTGCTCCCCTTCAATTTTGGTTACTCTTCCTTTGCTGCCCAACGGGACATCTTCTAAATATGGTCCGTCCGGGAAATAAAAACAGTCCTCGTCCCCCGGGTTGTTTCTGTTCTTTGGCCCTAGGTTCTTCTTTATCGTGACCTTGGAGCCGACTTTCAAGCCCATTCTTTGTGTATCCCCCGTTCCTTCGCTACTTCTGTCTATCAAATCCTTCAAGGTAGTCATTTACCGAGCCCCCAATTATTATCCTGATGGATATAATATCAGATATTCTTTTTTGAGCCTATCTTGCGCATCGTACCCGTAACTAAAACTTTTGGCCTCTACAGGTAACTCTTTAACCCTGGCCAAATCTGCCTTTCTCCCTATTTTCTTGAAAACAACATTCACTCCAAAAGTTGAGAATGCCAACAGCGGGCAAAGCCCCACAAGCGACTTGGCCATCTCAGGGGCAGCAGTCATGCCATAAAATATCCCTCCAAATCCCGCTAGCATGAGTGACCCATAGGCCATTAATGGACCTGGACTCCTGTCTGCTGCAAAATAGCGTGAAGGTTTCCTGAACCTTAGCTCTTCAAGGATATTTTTGGTTATGTGATTCAATGTTGCCTCAAGTGTTGAGTCCGGCAGCTTGTCTCCGGACATAATTGATTCGGGCTTGTTTTTCTTGTAATAAACAGCAAAGAAACCATCTGTAAGGCTCTCTTCACTCCCTGGAATCTTGACATTGTGTCTTGAATGAATCTTCCACTCGCCCCGCTGTGTCTTGATTGCTGCAACAGGCTGATCGTAGAGCTTTGCAAGCTTATTTTCCAAATCTATGTCAGGCGAAACCCCTTCCCTCACTTGAACTGGGATTGTCTTTTGTGCCATTTTCACGCCTTAGTTTCCTTAGGTATTGGCATTCTTGATTTAATCCTAGGTTGTCGAATAATTCTAATCCCCCCCTCGATATATACTGGGTAACCCCTATTTAAAAACCTAACCCATCGACGATATATCCTAAGAGCGGAAAGCTTTTTAACAGGTTTGCTATGAAAAAGGTATGCTTGCCAACGGTGAAATAGCGGAGATTTTTTTTGAAATTGCCGATAGATTAGACATGGATGGTGAGAACTTCTTTAAATCCCGGGCGATGAGGCGGGGAGCCCAGACAATTGAGAGCCTCCCTGAGCCGTTGGCTGAGTACAGGGACCGTCTCCAGGAACTGCCTGGCATAGGGGATGCTATCGCCAAGAAAATAATTGAAATTCTCGATACAGGCAGGCTCAACTATCTTGAGGAGCTCAGAAAGGAGGTGCCTGTGGATTTTCCAGGCCTCAACCGCATCCAAGGACTAGGCCCAAAGAAGATTAAATTGCTCTATGAAAAAATTGGCGTGAAAAATGTCGAAGACCTTAAGGCAGCGGCCACGGGAGGTAAACTGAGAGACATTAAAGGTATGGGTGAGAAAACTGAGAAAGCTCTGCTAGAGGCAATTGACTTCAGTGAGAAGCCCAAAAGGTTTTATCTCTGGGAAGCAAGACAGACAGCAGACAGCATTATAGCTGCTCTGGGACCTTATTCTGATGCTATTGAGGCATGCGGATCGCTGAGAAGATGGAAGGAAACTGTGGGAGATATTGACCTTTTGGCAGTATCATCTAACCCTGAAAAGCTAATGAATGCCTTTATCAGGCTTGAAGGCATTAGAACAGTGCTTGCACGCGGGAAAACCAAGTCCTCGATTGTACTGAAAGACGGACCTCAGATTGACCTGAGAATCGTGCCTAATATCTGCTTCGGAGCAGCGCTCCAGTATTTCACTGGTTCTCAATCCCATAATATTGAACTCAGAAAGATTGCGAAAGCCAAAGGTCTGAAGCTCTCGGAATACGGGCTTTTCAAGGGTGACAAAAGGGTTGCAGGGAGTGATGAAATTGGGGTGTATAAGGCATTGGGTCTTGATTACATCCCGCCTGAATTGCGGGAGGACAGAGGGGAGATTTCAGCAGCCTTGGAACACAGGCTTCCTAAGCTTATTGAGGCTTCGGACATTAAGGGTGACCTGCACATGCATTCCGTATGGTCAGATGGAAGGGCTACACTTCGTGGGCTGGCTGCTGCCTGCATTAAGAGGGGGTATGAATATATGGCAATCGCCGACCATGTTGGCGACCTAAAGATTGCCAACGCCATGAGCCCAGAGCAGCTGCAGGAGCAGTGGAAGGAGATAAGGCAGTTGAACTCACGCCTGAAGCCGTTCAGGATTCTTCGGGGCGCAGAGGTGCAAATAGACAAAGATGGCAGGATTGACTTCCCCGAGGAGATGCTGGCAAAGCTGGAAATCGTTGTGGCATCTATCCACACTAGCTTTAATGGCACTGAGGCAGAGATGACAAACCGCATCTGCAAGGCCATGGAAAACAAGTATGTAACGTTTATTGCCCATCCCACTGGCCGGATGCTTAATGTCCGCCCGGCCTACCCTCTTAACCTAAGCGCAGTGTTCCAAAAGGCAGGCGAAACCGGCAAGGGGCTAGAGATCAACTCACATCCAGCCAGATTAGATCTCAATGATGTAGCCGTAAGGGACGCCAAGACCCACACAAAGATAGTGATAAACACAGATTCACACAGCATATTGCAGCTGGATTTTATGCACTATGGCGTAGCCACAGCTCGGCGTGCATGGTGCACTGCAAAAGACGTTCTCAACGCCTGTTCCTTGAGGGAACTGCTAGAAGTGATTACTCCTCGTCCCTAGACTTTATTGAGGCAACCTCATCAATCAGCTCCTGGGCTGACTTGACTGGGTCGAGTGTCCCGTCCTTAGAGCAGTAAGGGCACTTCGTGGGTAGCCTCTTGCCAGGCCTGAGGTCAAGGAGATAATTACAATTTCTACAACGGTACTTTGCCATGGTCTCCCCTAGTAGCTAATCTATATAAATATTTTTTGGTGCGGCCTTTAAATGCTTTTTTGAGGTTGTCCTCGAAGTTCTATCGAAAGTTTTAAATAAAAACC
>CAIWSB010000028.1 GCA_903915225.1 uncultured Candidatus Woesearchaeota archaeon | reverse complement strand
CTGGCCCATATTCATTGGCTTTCCTTAGAATAGCGCCAATAACTTCAGAATTAGTACAATTCTCTAGAGCCCTCCTTATCATCCCTAGATATTTATTCCTATCTGTATGCTTCCTGTCTGGGGACATATCTGTTAAGCGAACATCATAGCTAAAGAGTGAGTTTAATTCCGAAACACGGACTCCCTTTACAAATAAGGCATGATCACCAGTCCTTAAATCCAGAATTCTTGTTGGATAATGGGTGTAACTCCTATTGTTTTGATCCAAAACACGATAGGTCGTATTAAAGTAAAGCACATTCTGCGGTATTCTGAATATCTCCTCCATGAGTTCCTTGCTTGGATTCCTAAAGATAGTCCTTGAACCTTTTTGTTGTTCCTCGCTGCCTTCTACCTTGGGTTGGGCAATGGACAAGAGAGAATACAACCAGTCGAGGAATTTATTCCGCTGTTCATCTCTGTCATTCTTATCCCTAACATTGAAGCAGAGCCTTTCAACTTTCTTTGAGTCAATCACTTCATGTTTTTTAGATGGGGCAGCTGTCCAGTCCCTTGACCGATATTCCAAATCCACACCATTCCTAAGCGCAGCTGCTGCAACCATTTTGAGCCCTTCTCCAAACTGCCCGACAGATTCCTCGCTTTTGAAGGATGCTAACACAGATAGCAGTTTCCAGTCATAGCCGCAGCCGTCATCCTCAAACACAACCTCTTCTGCTGGCTTGTTTGGATCAGCTTCGTAAAAGTCAAGATATTTCCCATCTTGCTTTATTCTTATTAAAGTCCTTGTCCCCTTGCTATCTTCCGGGAGATGGTTGCTGATGCTATCAAGAACAATCCTCTCAATCCCCCAGGCTTTGCTTCTATAGTCCAATGTGAGGGAGGTCTCAATCACTTGTCCCATTTTTTATCTCCAGCAAGTGTTTCTGTGTGGCAAACTCAATGAAGTGGCTCTTGTTCCTATAGATGCCGCTCTTAACTGTATTCTCAACCTTCTTCAACGTGCTGTCCTCAATGGAAATTGACACCTTGACTTTCATAGCAAAAAGTAGTAAGAATTACTACCTTTATAAACTTTATGGTTTTTTACCTTTATCTAGTAGTAACATAATAAAAAATAAAGAGATATAAAAATGAAATGAGAGAAAAGAAATGGACCGGTCGGGATTTGAACCCGAAGCCTCACCCATGCCATGGGCGCGTTATACCAGGTTTAACTACCGGCCCGTTTTCAGTGCCAATTCAACATCACCGGGGCTGACAGTGCGGCTGCCACGGTGCTTGGCAATCTCCAATGACAGAGCCACAACCTGTTCAGCGCGGCTAGTCAAAAACCCCACCACGCGGCTGAGCGCGCGGCTTCCAACGCGGGGAACACCGTTCTCCTTGAAAATCCTCGCAACAGGCGCCCTGGGAATGAGTGTTGTTTGCCTTGGCATCTCGGGGCATTTCAATCCCAGGGCTTATTTAAAGCTTTTGGTGGGATTTTCTGGTCTAGCAGTAAGCTTTCTCACCGTAATGAAAAGCTTTATAAATTAACGGTTTTCATAACCCCTGCATGGCTGTTAAACCCACTGCAGTAAAGAAAGAGAAGAAAACGAAGAAGTGGTATCCAATCACTGCTCCGAGCTTCTTTAAGGATCAAGTGCTTGGGGAAATACCAAGCTCAGCAATATCCAACCTGGTTGGCAGGAAAATCAGCATCAACCTGATGTCTGCAACTAGGGATTTCAAGCACCAGGATGTTACTCTCACTTTCACCATTGACACTGTCCAAGGCCAAACTGCAATTGCAAGTGTGGATGCATACCACCAGAGCCTTTCTTCACTTAAGAGGATAATTAGGAGAAAAACCGACAGGGTTGATGAACGCGTCGTAGTCAAGACCAAAGACAACGTCACCGCAGTGGTGAAGGTTGTAATGATTACCTTAAACAATACCTATTCAAAGGTGCTGACCAAGCTCCGGAAGGCAACAAAGGACAATCTAATTGTTTTCTGCCAGGGGCTCACATTTATTGAGCTTGTCCAGAGTGTTATCAACAACAGGCTTCCAAGGGATTTGAAACAATCACTCAACAAGGTTTTCCCAGTGAGGACATTGGTGATTACCAGCGTGGTTTCAGTGAAGACTGATGCATACCTTGAACAGAAGCAGGCAGAGGCAGCAAAGAGACTTGCTGAAGAGAAGCCAGCTGAAGTCAAGGCAGATGCTATTGTTGAAGAGAAGCCGGCTGAAGCCAAAGAAGAGGCTGCAGAAGAGAAGCCTGCTGAGGAAACTGAAGAGAAACCTGCTGAGGAAAAGAAGCCGAGAAAACCCAGGGCTAAGAAGAAAGCTGAAGAGCCAGCAGAGTAATTATCTCTTTTTGATTAACCGGTCTAATTCCCTAACCCTATCTTTCTTTGTGCCATACTCATACACAACAGGCACTTTCTCCATGGTGTATGGGTTGAATCCAGTCCAGTACATGCATGTTGAGACTGTCATTGGAGTTGGAGTAAATAGTTGGAACTGCTCAAAATTCTTCAGGCCTTGCAGCTTGGCCTTAAGCAGCGTGAACTCCTGGTAGTCTTCGCCTGGGTGGCACACCATGAAGTAATAGCGCAGGAACTGGCCTTTGTTTATGGAATTGAAATACTCAACAAACTGCTCAAAATTCTCAGTTCTTTTATTCATAAGCTGCAGCACTTTTGGTGAGACATGTTCAGGTGCAATCTTAAGGAGCCCTGAAATATGGTGCTGGGAGATTTCTTGGATATACTCCTTTGATGCAAGGTCAAACCTGATGCCGCTTCTGATAAATACTTTCTTTACGCCCTTTACAGCACGGGCAGCACGCAGCAAGTCAATCAGCTTGGAATGGCTCCTGTCCAGGGTTTGGCATGAGATGCAGTCATTTCCGCATGGAGTGCTGCAATCCATCCCGTACATATTTGCAGAAGGGCCTCCAAGGTCATCAATGAACCCTTTGAACTCGGGATGCAGTGTTAGCTTCTGAATCTCCCTAATTATATTGCCCTTGGATCTGGAGATAATCTTATCCCCCTGATGGAGCGAGATGGAGCAGAAGTTGCATTTCCCAATGCAGCCCCTGTGGGTAACAACAGAGAACTTTGCGAGGCCGAGAAGGGATTTTGGATGGAGCTTGCGTGAATAATCCAGCGAGTAAATCCAGTCAAGGTCCTGGCTTGTGTAATTAGGGTAGCTGAACTGCAGCAGGTAATTGTTATCATAGAACTGGGCCAGGTTCTTCCTGTTTGAGAACATGAGCTGCATCTTGCAGAACGCGACCCTGTTAGTGGCAGCCTCTTTGAAAGAGGGGATCTGCTCAAATGAAGGTGGGAGCTCCTTGCTGATCACGCACGTGCCTTCAATTCCAAAAATATCTTTCCCAGACTTAATGCGCCGGGCAATCTCCAGAACCTGCTTCTCGCCATTCCCGTAAACCAGGATATTCGCCCGGGATTCATAAAGGATGCTCCTGCGGACTTTGTTGTCCCAGTAATCATAGTGCGCAAACCTCCTAAGGGAGGCTTCAATTCCACCAATGACTATTTTGCTCTGCTTGAAATACTCCTTGATTTTGTTGCAGTAGAAAATCACAGCCCTGTCAGGCATTTTGTTCACGCTGTTGTAATCATCCTCCTCACGAGGCTTTTTAAGAGGTGTGTAATTGTTGATCATTGAGTCAATTGAGCCAGAGGTTACGCCAAAGAACAGAGTTGGCGTTCCGAGGCGCATGAATTCCTCTTTGGTTTTTGGGCGCTCCAGTATCCCCACCCTGAAGCCCTTGGCATCAAGCACCCTAGCGATAACTCCAACAGGAGATGAGGGGTGGTCATCGTAGTATTCACCAGTAATAAGAATTATATCAAATCCATAGCCTGTGCGGGCAATCATGGGTGGCAATTGTTTAGTAGGGTTTATATTTATTCCCTTTATTTTTTAACACCTATATAGTAGGTAATACCTGCAAGGTATTTAAACATGGGCAGTTAAACAACTGTTATGAAGGTCTGGAAAACAGTGTTAATCGGGGCACTTGCCTTGAGTGTGGCTGGGTGCAATGCTGGAAAATTTACCAGTCAAAAAATTGTTCCAAGTCAAGCTGATGCGCAACAATGCTCTGAGAACCTTTGCTTCCTGCCAAAAGAGGGGGGGATTGATGAGGATTATCTGAACACCTCAAGGAATCCTTGGTATTCCAGCGAAGAAGGGCTCTCAGAATTGGCCCTTGATGATGAATATGAGCACGCAATAAATTTTCTGCCTTTCAATAATGCACAAAGAATGCGTTCCTGGCCGCAGTTCGAATCAATTTACGGGCTCTGCCTGAAAAATCTTAGCCTAATCAAGGAAGTGGATGGGGCTTTAGAAGAAACCCTCCCCGAGGAGAGGATGCCACTAAAGAGTGCCTTGGAAGAGATTGATAGTAAGATGGCTCAAGCGCAATCTTTGACAGATAAGATTGAGTTAATCTACTCCACAATATCTGAACGAGTAATCAGATATAACCCAGAGCGGGGACACAATATGCCTATTGATGAGATAATGGCCGGAGGGGAGGCATATTGTGATAGCATTGCATCAGCATTTTTTGCAGCAATGAATTATTACGGCCTGAACTGCGGGTTGAAGTTTGGTGTTAGAGAATACGAAGAAGGCAGGAGTGGCCATGTCTGGAT
>CAIWSB010000027.1 GCA_903915225.1 uncultured Candidatus Woesearchaeota archaeon | reverse complement strand
TTAGTGAGATGGGCACATCTGAGAGTCCCTGTGCGGCACCTAGTATGTATACTATTGGCAAAATCCCGCTCGGGTAGTGGGTGACTGGCTGGTATTCAATCTGCCTGTTATCCTTTGTGAACACGAATTTAATCTTACCTGCAAGAATGTCATTCTTGGCCGAGGTTTTAGACAGGAATGCCGTGTTAACAACAGTATCCCAGATTAGGTTCTTGCTGTTGTTTGTTTTCAGCATTGCCTCAAGCTCGCTAAGTGATGGTTCACCCAGCTTTATTCCGTCAAAAATGGCTTTTGTGATTTGCTTCTCATCATAACTGCTGTTGGGGCAGAAAGATGGATGCAGCTGTTCGTGGAACAGCATGAACAGGAATGTGTCGAACACGATGTTCTTCAGAAGCTCATCATTGGAAATTGGTCCAGGCACATCGTAAAGAGTTTCAGCAGCCACCTTGTATGCCGGCAGGACAATCTTCTCAAGGCTGCTCTTGAATTTGGCCTCATCATTGATGTTTATGAAAATTGTCCTATTGTCTGTGTATGCCTCGAACTCCATCTTTGATTTGGGATTTTTGCCGATAACCACTGGCTTTTCAGCATCAATAGGGCTGGCCAGAGCGATGACTTTCTTAAATGTCTTCTTCGCCCCATCTAGGATTTCCAGTATCATATGCCTCAGATCCCAAGTGTGCGTTGGATCCTGTGCTGGTATATCTCTGGCATTGTCAGCGCTGTCTCATTCAGCTTGCTGTAATAGAATTTCCCAAGCTCTTCAATAACTGTTGGTATCTTTGCATCCTTAGTGTGGCCTGACAGCAATGGGTTTAGCTCGTCCCTGTACTGGTTGAGGAAGCCGCAGAGTGTCATAAGGTCACCAGCACTCCTCACAATTAGCAGGTTCCTTATATCTTCTGAGACTGTTATCTTCTTGGTTAGTACCTCAGCCTGTTCAGCAATCTTGTGGATCAGGTAATCGATACCGCCGCCCTCATTAAGTGTGTCCTTAAGTGATTTATATATCGCAACGTTCTTAATCCCCTGCATCGGATCGAGCAGACTGAATGAGGTGTTGAGGGCATCTGTGGTGTGCATGTAATCCTCTACAAGGTTCACATACTGTGTGAGCACTTCGTTGATTGCACCCAATGGTGACTCAGCATCCTTCGACTGCTTGTTCCTGGCCATGAGGGTTATTGCACCTGCAACCTCCCTCACTGTGACATAGCGCTTTGTCTTGTTGTACGTTTCAGTGGGATTTTTACTCCTAAGAGCATCTGTAACGTTCTTGAGTGTTGCCAGCACGTCTGCGATCTTCTTTATCTGAACGATATCCCTGAATATTATTGGCACACGGAACGTGCCTATGACATTGTTTAGCTGTTTAACCCTCTCTGTTTCCTGAAGCCCTTCGCTTACTTCCACGCCCTTGTTCAGGATTGCATCCCACTCTTGGATCACAAGCCTCTCATAATCATAATATTCCCTTGGGTCCATGCTGAATGTTGCTATCATGAGATCGGACAGCTCCATAGCTGAATAGAGAATTGGCTTGTCTGTCTTACCAGCTTCTGTTATCCATGAATAAACAGAGAGCCAATCTTCTGTCAAGTTATCAAGGGTTGCTGCGTCAACACCAGTGTGTTTCACAACCCTTTGCTTGAATGTCTCCATGAATGTGTTGTGCAGGTTTGGGCAACCATCACCAAGCCAGATTGTGGAGCCTGCGCTCGGGGCAGCGTTCCCAACCTCTGACCTTAGCAGCCTGTTGTCAACAGCTGCATCCAGCTGCATTGTCTGTGTGAACTTTGCATCCTCACCACTTGAAGGGTTTGATGCGCACACCAGGAGCATCTTCTTCAAATGGCTGCTGGTTGGCATGAATTTGTAAGCCTTTCCGTCACCTTTAAATTCGGGGATAGGTATACCCAGCTTGTAAATCACTCCACCAAGGTGCATCTCGTTGTCAAGCATCTGGAGCGTCTCGTTGGAATCTCCCCTGTTAATCTCATCAAGAATACCGCCGGCAGTTGTGGCAATCTTATCCAGTTTGGCTGTGATTACCGGCATGCCGTTCTGCATCTTGCCTTCCTGGAAGTGGGTGAATAGGTTGTTGACAAATGCGTTTGCACTGAGCCTGTAGGAAAAAAATTGCTCCTTAGTGAAAATAGTGGAAAGGTATTTAGTAGCAGCAAATGTTTTTCCAACTCCGGTCTCTCCAACCAGGAGCAAAGGTATGTCCCTTATGTTACAGCAGAATATCTCCTCCTCAACTGTAATATCCAAAGAGCCATCCTTGTGAGGAAGTGAGAGCCCATTGTTCTCATCAAGGCTAACTTTGTTGTTCTCCTCATCATAGGTGATTCTGTATAGCGGTGACGGCGTAACAACACGGCGCATTGCGCCAAACGCAGCCTCACCAAATGAGAGCAGCATTGCAGTGTGGAGCTTGTCTGGGTTGAACTTTGTCCCGAGCCCGTCTGCCAATCGCTCGAGCGTGTGTTTCCTTCCGTCAGCTGCGCTCATATTGCATCACCCCCACCAGTTATAAGGAGTTCCTTGATTTTGTCCTTCGGGCTGTTCATCATTAATTCCTTTGAGCTGTCGATTATAGTTTTTGTAGGGTCTTTATTGCCATACAAGGCCTGCTGGAATAACCCCTCGGCATCATCAATATTTGCACCCTTCCCAAGTGCTTCAGCTGCGGCTATTGACGCCCCAAGGTATTCACAGCGACTGAGATGCTCCTCAATCACACCCTTCTCATCTGCATTTTTCAACACACCCAATATTGAGTCAACAAAAATCAGTGCGCCCAACTCGCTCCTGCTACAAACTTTTTCCAGGAATGACTTGTGCTGGTCGCTAACCATATCATAAACCATCTTTCCAATGGCAACGTAATATGGATCCACTTGTCGGTCCAAGCTGATTTCACCTGCGCACGCAGCATATCTTGCTTTAATTGCGGTCTTTTCTTTGATGTAATGCCCGTCACCATGATCATGGATACCTAGCCCGGTCTCCAGCATTACAAAATCCATCTCGAGGTAAGAGGCTGAACTGTTGAGGTTCCGCTTCTTCTCCTCCTCCCTGAGGTTCTTTGAGATTGCCACCAGGTTATCACACACCTGGTGATCATTTTCAATGACATCGGTGAAATATGTAAGGAAGATTAAGCCTCTGAAGTACTGTTCTGGTTTAATCCTCACGCCCTTCTCAATAACGTCAACTGATATGAGCTTCTGGAAGACTGTGTTTTCCTGAAGATTGAATTGAACCTTGTATTCAGTGCTATGCTTAAACGGCATGTTCTTTATTAGCGCCCCGACCCTCTCAACAAGGCTTTGACTCATTTGGCATCACCTGCAAAAGCATCCTCCTTAAGGCGCCTCTCCATGGCCTTCTGGTAGGAAACAGAGAGTTCCTCCAATTGGCACTTATACTCAGGCACCCAGTAAACACCATCCATAAACAGCTTAAAGCTGCGGTTGCTGTGCCATATCTTGTTCCTAACCATTGGAAGCACTTCTTTGACAACCTTTTTATCATTGGCAGTGAAAAGGGTGTACATCTGCTCAGGTGTTGAGGTTATTGCAGCATCCATTGCCCTTTTGTAAAACGCGGGCTCAAAAGAGCGCTCAAATTTCGAGATAAACTCTGGCAATGTTTTGAGTTCATAGACCTTTGAATCCAGCACTAGGAGCCTTTCAACACCTTCTAGAGTGTTTAGGACTGAATTGTCATCAAGTCTAGGAATAAGCCCCTTGCCTGGCACTGGCGCTCTTGTAGTGGGAACGGCATAGGACTTGTCAAGCATTTCTTTCAGCAGAGACCTAATTGCCTCGCCCAGCAGTGAAGTGTCGAAACCAGAACCACTCGTGCGCCCAATTGCCCTCTTGAGGAATTTTGCCTTTTCCTCACCAACCTGTTTTTCATTGCCTGAGACATATGCATCCTCATGCTGTTTTGGGGTTCCGTATGCTTCTAATCCGAATTTTTCTGTGTAAATCTTTATCTCTCCTAAGGCTCCACCCGTGCGGGGCACTATGACCTGGCCGTTGTACAGTATAACTAATTCATCCAGGGATAGAATAGGCAATGGCGTAGGCACATTGAGCGGCGCAGCCACTTCATAATCGTTGATCTTCAAATCATCCTTGAAAAATAATTCATCCCCAACAACTACTTTTTTCATTTTCCTCCCCTGTATTTTATTGGATCCTTAATCCTTACCTCCTCGAAGGCCTTTATGCGCTTCACGCAGGCCAGGCAGCTACCGTCTGCCTCTTCATCTGAACTAAAGCATGTCCTTGTCTTCTCAAGCGGGATTCCAGTTTCCTTTGCGTACCTTATCAAGTCAGCTTTTGACATTGCCTTAAGCCCATTTTGATTTGTAAATATTCCCGGGTCGGTGAAAGGGGAAGTGATTTGCCAACTCCAGTCCCCAGTTTGGATGCAGGTGTTGAGGGTTTGGGCGCGCAGGCTTAGCAACCCCATCTCTGGTTCGGTGTTATCATCAAAAACAGAGCCGGAGAGGATTGTCCTCACTTCAATCCCGTACCTGCCTTCCAGGGCCATGGCATAGTTAACTGCCATGTTCTGCATGGTGGAGTTCCTCATAGGGTGCCCCACAGTGTTCACCATTTCTCTTTTGAAATCCCCCTTGAATTCTTTTGGTGGTATAGTCAAATCCATCTTTTGCACATAGCCTAACTTATCTCCATATTTATGTTTGAAGAAAT
Organism: uncultured Candidatus Woesearchaeota archaeon; assembly: GCA_903915225.1. Classification (GTDB taxonomy): domain Archaea; phylum Nanobdellota; class Nanobdellia; order Woesearchaeales; family B29-G15; genus B29-G15. Next base: position 30,476 of record CAIWSB010000027.1, on the reverse strand, counting down.
CCATAAAGAAGTCAAAGGCAGCCTCTTCTAATTTCTCTGCCCTGGCTCCACGGCGTATGAATAGTGGGTGGACTGTTGCGCCCAGGGTTTCAATTGCATAGGCAACCATTACTGTGGAATCCAAACCCCCTGAACAAAGGGCAACAACATTGTCTTTGGCATTAACTCTGGAAACAAAACCCCTCTCATTTTCTAAAATCGCTTCAATTGCTTTGATGTTCTCACTGTAATTCCTCTGGGCTTTCCAAACCCTTCTCTTTATGTTTATTATTTGCTCATCATCCATTCTTGAGCGCCTCCAATACTCCCTGAATTCCGCCATAATCTTTATCGTAAATGTGAGCTGAGACAACGCACATAACTATTTCCCCGCTTTTGACAGCGAGGGCTTTTGCTACCAATTCCTGAATTCGGTGTAGTGCAATCATGTTTGCGTAGACCTTGTTGCCGAAATCAATTGACCGGCAGAAGACTGTGAGCACGAGTTTGCTTGCCCTTATCTTGAAATCAAGCATGCTCACGCATGGCACGTAGCCGTCATCATCTGGCAATATTAAGCTAATAGTGGCGGATTTGCACTCCGGCTTGTCCTTAATGCGCTTTATAACCCATTCAATCTGATTCTTACCGTTTAAATTGAAAAGCCTCGTACCATAGCTCAGGGCGTTCTTTAGCTCGGGAACCCTTTTCTGCTCCAGGAAGTTGGCCAGCATCCAATCAACCATGGCTTTATCCCCAAATCTCTTGACAATCTCATCATTCTCACTTGGGTTTTTTATTGTGACAGCGAAATGAAGCAGCTCCTTGAGCATTTGTTCCCCATCTTTCATCGGTAAGCCTTGGCTGGAGATGCATTTGCATGACTCTGTCCAGGCTTCCCCGATTGAGTTGCATTCAATGGATTTCATCATTTCAAAAACCTCACGAGCTTGTCAAGTGCATTTTTCCTGTGCGATTGCTTTACCCTGACTTCCAGCGGAATTTCTGCAAGCGGCTCTGAAAAACCCTCTGGGATGAATATGCTATTGTACTCCCAATCTGGGTTGAACTCCCTGCTGAGTTTGTTTGTGATTCGGCCGCGCCATACCCCTTCAAATATTTTTGTTGTTGTGCTATCCTTGTAGCACAGCAGAGTCTTGAAATAAGCCCCGCGCTTTGAACCGCGTAATAATCGCGCAATTCCTTTAAAGCCAATTGCCTGGAAAACTAGCTTTGTGGCTGTGCCGGGAAAGTCCTTGTAAGCTTCGAAGTAAATGCCCGTATCATCAACCAGCACAGGGGCCTTAAGCTGCTGGAAGGCCTGCCTAGCCTTTTCCAGGACAACCTCTTCCTGCTTGGTGGATCTAGGTTCGATAATTTGAATATCTTTTTGTATTAGTTTTGCGCGGTTCCCAAGTATAAGCTTCGCTTCCATAAACTTTGATTTGTTCCCTGTTATGAAATTGAGTTTCCTCATCATTTCAACGCCTCATATTTTTGGGTTGTCATCTCGAAAAGCTTTATTGCAGCCACAGTTGAGGCAGCACTCCTGCTCACCTCATCACCAATCATGAACCTCTTATAGCCCATTGCCAGCGCAGCATAGACATCAAACAGCTCAGAGCAAACCGGCGCCTTATCCATGTGCTGCAGGGACTCGTACATCCTTGAAGCAAATATCGCTTCAGGGTCTGCTATGAGGATATCCCCGCAGGCATCAATAATAAGATCTGGCCGCGCGAGCTGCAGGTATAGGTCGCCACGGGCAGCCATAAGGTGAACTGCACCACGGTACTTACCATAGGCTGTCTTGACAAAGTCGAGGCCCTCTTGGGATTCGATTTTAGCAACAATCCGGGCCTTGTCATCCAGTGAAAGGAGCTCCTCAAGATCGCTCTCCTGCTCAACAAAAGAGAGCATATAATTGTGAATCCCAAGTTTCTTTGCAGCTGCTATGTACTCCTTATCTTTTGGGGTGAGATACCCTTCAATTTTGAGTGATGGATCTAGTATGTTAACTGACATCCCCGGCCGTATTCCAACTTGCTGGGGGTTTGGCAGCGGCAGCCCCGTTCCTTTCTCAACAGAGCCGCGAATCACAAGAACGTTGCCGTTCTTGACCTCGGAAACCATACATCTGTAGTTCCCGTTGTCAATCCAAGCCTCTGTTGGTGTCTCCAACTTTATGTTGTGGCTTAATTCAATGTAGTGTTCTTCGCAGTCTGGTTTGAATTTGACTACGTAATCAGTTATCCTTAGCTGCCTGCATTTCAAGTCCACCCAAACCTCTTTGGCACCAGCTTCCTGGCGAATTTGAGAAAGTACATCCTCAAGGTTTAGATCGAGTTTATGGGTGGTGTTGACCCTCACTGCCTCCACTGCCTTGTGCTTTGCTATCTCACCAAACTTGGCGAGTGGCGGCACAGTGAGGATCAATCCCATCTCATTCACTCCCCCTCTTTCTTTGCCTGCTTGGGATGCAGTGTTGCCAGAACGCTCTTCACTTGCTCTGGTGTTTGCCTTCTCTTAAGCAGGTTTATTGCCTCGTCAAGGTTGTCGGCATAATCCCCGCAGCATGCAACCACTGTGTCAACAAACCTTGAGGCGTCATCCATCTTGAGCACACTCTGCCCTAAGACACCCTCCCATTGCTCTCTGATTCTTTTGTATTCCAGTTGAGAATACGACTCCTCAGGTCTCAGGACCCTGACATCAAACTTCTCTTTTAGGTCCTTGAATACCTGGGCTGAATCCAATGGCCCGGTGAGATCGTCACCGATCAGGGCCTTAACCTGGGCTGGGTTAACCTCGTTGTAGTACCTTTCATCACCAATAAAGATGACAAGAGGTTTTGTCCCTTCAGGCATGTTTGGTGTATGGCAGTGGTTGAGCACATAGTATGCCCCCAGTTCGTAGCTCTCCTTGGTTCCAGGGCCCCCACCCCCTTCAGGTAATATTTTATCTATCTTTTCCACAAGGTCAGTGCCTTTTGAGAAATCCACAACCTGCAGTGGAAATCTGTCAATTGTTGCATCCCCTATTGCAACAACTGCAATCTCAAGTTTATCTTCGACAGTTGACTGTCCGCTTTGAACATCCTTTAGCTTCAATCCTTGGATTGCGGTATTAGACTCAGCCAATAGAGTTGGGAACTTCTTGAAGAGTTCTTTAGGCCTTTCTTTCATTGAGCCCGTTACATCCACAACCAGGATAAGAGCCAAGTTGCTATTTGTTGAAATGTCTTTCCCAACTGGCGGTTTTATCCCCTTAGATGTATTGCTGCTGTACACCCTGTTGTCTTCTGCTGCGTATGAGGCTGCGCTCCTTCTACTCACGCTGGGCGCGTTGCTAAAATCATACGAACTAGGTCTATAATCTGTTGATCCTCCCCCCATGTCCGATTCCACCCCCATGTTTTTTTGGTTATATTCTACCTATATGGCGGGGGATTCTTAAACGTTTTGGTTTTAACCACTTAGAAGTAGACAGGTTTTCCGACGACAAATGAAAATTATCTGATTTTCTTGATTTTAAACCATGTTTACCCAATTTTGAGGCACAAAGAAGTAGATAAGTATTTAAATTCCGTAGACTTACAAAAGTCCTATAAACCGTAAATAGAGCTATTCTTAAGAGTCCTATCCCATAAATGATGCTTTTTGGCTCTCTTTTGTAAGAAGAGAGCCAAATGAATATTTTACTTCTTCCAGAGGCTGTTTGGCTCAACCTTGTAGTGGCTTAGCGAAGCTTTTCCATCTTCTGTTCCATAGACCGCAGTGACCTGCCCTAGGAGCTCAATATTTGCAGTTCCTTTATTTGCCTCAACCACTTGTTTTATCTTCTCCAGGATAAACTGCAATGCCTGCCCCCCCTTAATCTCAGTTGAAAACCTTCGTGTCATAACTTCGTAGGTATTTTCATCATCGTCGTTTTCGATGAGCTTTTTAAATACACGCTTTTTCACCCCTGCGACCCCGTTTGGTGCCATTTCGTATACCTTCCCGACAATATGGTCCGTGTAGACACAGTTAAAGATATTTTCAGCGAAACGTCTCGCATCATGTTTAGCAATTTCATATGCCATTTCCTTTACTCGCTTCTCTGGGAATATCTTCTCAGCGAATGACATATCATTGAAGGCATTAATCCCCCTATTCCCCAAGATTTGGTGAAATGTTTCCTTCTCCTCACTTGTCCCAAATAACTCATGCCAATCATAGATTGTGCTACCTCTCCATTGGCTGAGATCATCTGCAGCTGATTCCAAAAGCTCCTTGTTGCTCAAATTGAATTCACCCGCACACTTATTATCTAAGCTATTCTGCACTTTTGTTATGACCACATTCTTTAGTTCGCTTTTATGTGCCCGCCTAAATGCTTCATAGACGTAGGACGCTCCCTGGGCAGCAATCGGCAATCCTAGCAATGCAAACCCTTTCTCCCCATAGGCATGCACCATCCCAATTGTCCCGAGGACATAGCCGGTGGCACAAGCTCCGAACGTGACAATCCCTGCAAAGGTTGTCCATCCCTTTGAATCAGTTTCCAGCTTCCATTCTCTGCTTTCCCGAATCATTGACGGGATGCCATGAATTGTGTACCAACCTATTTTTGCGCCCTTATATGCAGGGTCAAGATCATCCATCAAGTTCTTCCCCCACCTCGAAAAGACCCTCCCCCACGAAAACTTAAGCTTCGCTTCCAAATCCCCATTATTCTTTTTATCCATTTCAACCACCATTCCTTGTTTGTATAATTGACCAGATGCACTCTTGAGCTTAACCACCGCCAATTGCCTTGTAAATCCCCAGGGTGGCGTATTTTGCTGCATACCTTACCCCTTGGCTAACACCAAAACCCCCAACTGCTCCTACTGCTCCAAAAGTAGCTGCAGTTTGCCCTGAATTATGGGCTGCTGCCATAACTCCTCCTGAGAAAAGACCCATCCAGGCACCATATAATGAAGATGGACCGAAAGCAAGAGCGACATCGGCAATACCGGTAGTTGGAATTCCATTTGCTTCAATTATACCCTCAAGCACACCGCCTGCAATCGGGATAACCAAAGGACCCAAAAAAATTGCTCCAATCCCTTTGGCCAACCGTAAGTTTGCATCCATTTTCTCTTTCCTTCTCTTTTCTCTTCTTTCCTCAATTCTTCGTTTTCGTTCTTGATTATCCATCTTCCTCACCCTTTCATACCCTTCCAGTCATTCATATTCTCTTTAATCCCTAATTTCCTCCAATGGCTTTGTAAATCCCCATTGTTGCGTATTTTGCTGCGAACCTAATACCTTGGCCTAATCCAAAACCCACCCCTGCGGCAACCAATCCATATTTTGTTACTGTGTGGCTATCGTTGTGAGCAGCATGGGTTACCAATGCCATGAAGCCACCAAAAGTGGCACCAAAAAAGGCAGATGGTCCGTAGGCAAGCGCTACATCAACGAGTCCGTTGCTTGGCATCCCATTGGCTTCAATTATCCCTTCAAGAACTCCACCGGCAACAGGAATCACAAGAGGACCTAAAAATGGACCAATTGCAGCGCAGGCCCCTGCGAAAACCCCCAAGTATTCGTTATATTTTTTTTCATATTCTTCCATTTTCTTACCTCCTAGGCCCTTGCGATGGCCTTGTAAATCCCCATTGTTGCGTATTTTGCAGCATACCTTAGGCCCTGGCTAAGCCCAAACCCCAAACCTCCAGTTACAAGCCCTGTTTCTATTACGTGTAAGGTTGAATTGTGGCAGGCCCCGGCAACTCCAGCCCAAAAAAACCCTGACCACGCGCCATATAATGATGAAGGACCGAAAGCAAGTGCAAAATCAGCGAGCCCACTACTTGGTATTCCATTGGCTTCAATTATCCCTTCAAGAATTCCCCCTGCAACTGGAAGAACTAAGGGGCTAAAAAGTGCTGTATAAAATGGAACCATGCTTGATTCATCTTTGTTTTTCATTTCCCTTACCCTCTCTGTTTTTCACCTCTTGATACAAAGGAGTATTAGCAAAAATATATACTTAGTTATTATACTGTATAAACTAATATATACATATAAACAACAATAGATTTATATATACAAGTTAATTAGTCTGCTTCATGAAACGAAAGGTTGTCCGTCAGGGAGCATCAACTTTAATGATCTCTATACCCTCTGATTGGGCCAGAAAGTTTGACATCCACAAAGGTGATGATCTCGAGATTATCGAGGAAGAGAGGCGTTTTTTTGTTTCCACACAAAAGGAACTGACAAAGAAGAGCACTGAGATTAATATTGACAACCTGGAACCCATGGTTTTGAGGACAATAGCTTCCCTCTATAAAGCTGGCTATGATGAGGTAAAGGTCACATTCTCCGACCCAGAGCAGGTGATGCAGGTACAGAATTCCCTTAAAAATGAAATTGCAGGGTTTGAGATTGTCGAGCAAGGAAAAATCTATTGCATCATAAAGAATATTGAGGGCCCGCTCGAGGAGGGTTTTGAGCCAATACTTCGGCGAACGTTCATCCTCCTGCTCACAATGGCTGAGGAATCTCTTGAGGCAATAAGGAAGCAGGATTATGCAGATTTACAGAGGCTCCGTTTCCTTGAGGACAGCAACAACAGGTTTACCACGTTTTGCAGGCGAGCCTTGTCTAAGAAAGGTTACAAGGACCAGGCAAAAATACAATTTATCTACCATATAATTGACCAGCTGGAAAAGATTGCTGACCAGTACAAATACCTCTTTGACTATCTTTTAAAAGAGGAAAATGCCAAACACAAGCTCTCTCCAGAAACATTGAGCTATTATCAAAACACAAACAAAATGCTCCGAAACTATTATGAGCTGTTCTATGATTTTGATAAGGCCAAAGTGGCTGAGATAGGGAAACTCCGCAAAAAACTTGTTCAGAACGTAGGCTCAATGCTGGAGAATGCTAACCGCAAGGACGCAGTTGTGTTGCATTACCTTGTGCTCCAGGTTCAGGAGATTTTTGAGTTAGTTGAGCCTTATTTGGCGATGGTTCTTTGAACAACCCTTACCTAGCACCCTGCTGCTGAGCTGCAAGCTGGATGAACAGGGTATTCATTGCAGAATAGGCATGGCCCTCAATGAGAGCCTGGCTCATATCTTTCACTGTTTGAACTTTCTCTGGTGTGTCCAGGGTTGAGTACATCATATCCACTAGCTGCATTGCCAGCTGAGGATTGTACCCCTTTGGTAGGACCACAAGCCCATCAGAATCATTGGTGTTGTACCTTAGCAGAATATTGACATCCTCTCTCGGGATTAGCTGGTTTTCATAGGTCAGTATTGAAACCCTTATCTTCTCCCCTAAACCGGCCAGCCTTAGCTGAACCTCGCCCAAAACCCCCAGGAAGAGTATTGGATCTGCTCTCATCTTCTTTAGGTTTGCATCTGTGAGAACTTCCTTAGGCAAAATCCCATCTACAATCTGCACGTAATTGAACCGCGGTGGCTCAACAGCCTCTTGCTGAACCAGGGACCCGCTAACTGGCATCACCTGGTTAAAGAAGGCCAGGTAATTCGGCTTTGATTGACCAATATCGTAAACAATCTTTTGTGAAAAAAGCCCTAGCAAATCATCGAGGGTTTCAACTGGCTTTGCGGCAGGACCTCCAGGAGTTAAAATGTGGGGCCTTGATGAATGCGTTTCACACTTCTGCCGGAGGAATTGAAAGACTTCTTTCTTGAAAGGTATTCTGAATCTGGAAACGACGGCAATTTCCATTCCTTCGCCCTGTTTCCTACTGTAAACATTATTCGCAACTTCGGTGTTCCAACCCTCGAATGAAATATCCATAACCTAGGGTAAGCCATCCGCACTTAAATACCTTATTATATTATTTACTTAATAATGGTTATTCTACTTAATAGAGAAAACTTAAAGTTAAAAAATAAAAATAGCCCCGCACGGATTCGAACCGTGGTCACCGGAGCCAGAGTCCAGTATGATTGGCCGCTACACTACGGGGCTTTCTGGGAGTGGGTTAACGAGCCCATTTATAAACTTTTCAGAATGGGCCTGAGGCATCTGGAATATTTTGAGACCATAAACTTCAGGTCCTCGGTGAATTTTTCAGGCCTCTCACGAATCTCCCTTCGGAGCTCACTTAGGGAGAAAACTTCTATACCTGAGCTCTCCCCATCGGAAAACCTGATTGCTCCGTCGTAATACCCAATATAAACCGCAGTGATAAGTGGCTGGATTATACTGCTTCCGTCTTTAAGAATTCTAATTGACTCGAAATGGTTGAGTACTTCCATTCGCCTGAAAAGTCCAATTGTGGCAACATTAACCCTGTTGATTGCGAACCTAAATTCCCGCTCTGAAATGATTGCGGCAGGGAAGCCCAGCTCCTCAGCGCATTCCCGTATTGCGGCAATATCAAATGTCTCACCGAGCAGTACATGCCCTCCAATTGTCTTATCATAGAGCCCCGCATTATCCTCCTTCAACTTGCTCCTCTTCTGGAGGTAAACCCTTCCAGAGGAGTTCATCAGGATAAGCCTAACTGTCTTTATCTTCTTGCTAATTGCTCCTTTGGTTGAGAATTCCCTCTTGATGTTTGCATAGAAGCTCCTTCTGTCTTCTACACCAAGAGATTTACCCTTCAGATTAAAAACCTCAATTCTTTCAGTCATGGCATCGAAAACGCCCCTTTAATATATTAATATTTGGAAAATTTTTTTAACAGGAGTAGTTATACCTAAAGAAATGAAGCAAATTGCCAAAGGAGCAGAGGCCAGGCTTTACCGTGATGGGGATGCCTTGGTTAAGGAACGAGTAAGGAAAGGCTACCGTGTCTCTGAGCTGGATTTGGAACTCCGCAAAGCAAGAACTAGGCATGAGGCTAGGCTTTTGGAAAAGCTGAAGGCAGCTGGTTTGAAGGTTCCAAAACTACTGAAATGCTCTGAAGAAAAAAACAAAATTGAAATGGAGTTTATTGATGGCAAAAAGCTTAGCGAGAATTTCATTTTGCCGGCCTGCACTCAAATCGGCGCTGCTGTTGCAGCACTACACGCAATTGACATCATCCACGGAGACCTCACAACTTCAAATATGATCCTAAAGGGCAAAGAGCTTTACCTCATTGACTTTGGGCTTTCATATCACTCAAACAAAATTGAGGACAAGGCAGTGGATTTGCACCTGCTGAAGCAGGCCCTGCAGAGCAAGCACCATACGGTTTGGGAGAAAGCGTTTAAGCTGTTCTTGAAAGGATATAGAAAATATAAAGACCAGGCACTAGTCCTGGCAAGATTGGAAAGAGTGGAGCAGCGGGGCCGCTATAAGCATTAAGCCTTGGGTTGCTGCTCTTCGTCGTAAGGCATTGGGCGCTTGATTGTTATTGGCAGCACCCCTGCCTCAAACTCTTTCTTGGCAATCTCAATTGGATTGAACCCAATTGCTTCAAGGTCCTCCTTCTCGAGCTTCACCAGGAATGGGGCACCCATGGCTAATTGAAGAGCCCTGGAGCCAATCATCCTGGAGATTTCGTATTTGGTGTAATCCTCATCGCTTTTTCTTGGTTGCACCTTTATCACCCTTGTTAAATAGCTTCCTTAGCTCAACTGCCTTAGGGGCAGCCAAAGCGCACATTGCCTTAATCTCTTCAGTTGTTAATGGGGCATCTCCCCCTTTCTGCAGGGCGCATATTGTGCCATCATCCAGAAAACCAATTGAGAGCCTGCCTTCAATGAACTCCTCCTCGGCCCTTAGCGGGTCAACAAAGAGGTTGCTGCCTTGCTTGCAGACTGTTACCAGCACTGGCATTGAGTCCACTTCGAGCCTCTTCTCTCCAGGCGTCTTGTAGTCAATAATGCCATTCTTGTCAACCTTGGGGAATTTTGTATCCAGCAAGGCACCAAGTGCAGCAAGTTCAGACGCATCCAGAAGGTTCCCATCATCGTTTATTGATACAACATCAATGAAAATTGTCCAGGCCTTCTCACCTGATGTAATCAGGAGTTTCTTGAAGTCCACTGCCCTGCCCTCTCGCAAGGTACGGTCCGCAACCCTTGAGATTTCAATTGCATCAATGGATGGCGGCCCGGACTCAAAGTCTGGGGATGACAATGGCAGCAGTTCTGTGTTCACAGAGAAAGAGCCCTCTTCAGGCCTGTCTGGATAGGGCTTTTCAATGGAGAGCTTTGTGCCTGCAATAACCACTGTATTACCCATAGTGACTCTGCAGGAGCCCTCTGCTTTTGTCGCCACACCCAGCTCCACTTTGATATCCCTGAAGGCATCCTTCTTCCTCATATCATAGCGGATGTCCTTCCCGAGCGTCTTGTTTAAATGTTCCTTGAAACTCTTATTCACCAATGACATTTCTATCACCATCTGCAAATTTGGCTTTCAAAGCCTCTCTCTGGATGTTGGCTATCTTGTCTATTGCCTTTTGGACCATCACAAGGGCATCTGCAAGCTCCTTTTCTGAGAGCTGCCCATCCATCTGCAGCAGCACCACTTCCTTGGTCCTTGGGAGCATGGCAACTGGCATGTCAGCCACTGGCTCGTCATCAATTGCCTCCTCCGAATAATCCAGATCAATCAGGATGTTCTTCCCAACCTTGCCGGCTGAGACCGCAGTAACTATGTCCCTCATTGGGATGCCGGCATCGGCAAGCGCCATTGCGGCAGCGCAAATACCTGCGCACCTGCTGCCTGCATCAGTTTCAGTCAGCTCGATGTAGACATCCACAACTGTGTTTGGGAAGTCCTCCAGGTTTATCACTGGTTGGAGAGCCTTCTCAGTCACATAGGAAATCTCCTTTGACCTGCGGCTTGGCCCTGGCCTGACACGCTCACCCATTCCTGAAAATGGGAGCATATTGTAATAACACCTTATAACACCCCTTGAAGGGTCCTTAAGGAAGCTTGGGTAAAGCTCACGCGGCCCATAAACAGCAGCGTATGCCTCTGTTGAGCCAATCTTGAAGTATGCTGACCCGTCAGCGTTTTTGATTACCCCTACCTTGGCAGTAATCTCACGGGTCTCATCGAATTTTCGTCCGTCATGTCTTTTTGTGTATGCCATCTTGAGTCACCTAAAGGTTCTTGAGCCCCTCATCGAGGAACTTCTCAATCTCTTCTGTCAGCCCGCTGAGGTGCGATTCCCTCTCAATCTTGAGAATTGCATTAACTGCAAGCACCTCTCCTTTTGGTTCGTTGCCGTTAAGCCATATGAGGCCGTTCTGGCCAACAAATACGTTGCAAGCGGTTTTTTCCTTAATCATTGTTATCATTGAGGCCTTCTTGCCGATTACCCTCGGAACCTTGGTTGGGTTAATCTCAAACAGGCGCCCGCCAGTCAGCTTCATTAGCCTTGGGCCGCGGAGCGACAGGTCAATCAGTTTTTGTGATGTTACCTTAACAATTCTGGCTAGCACGTATTCCCCTATGTTAAAATACTTGGAAAGGTCTGCCTCCTTTGGGATGAACTCTGCTGTGGCATCCCGCAGGGTGATCATCGCGTGGTATGCACAGTTAATATCCACAATCCAGCCTTTGGATGTGATGTCTGTAACCATGCCAATCACAATGTCATCCCGTTTCGGCATGTACTTGCCTGAAAGTGGGATTAGCTTAACGAGCCTTCCACGGATTATCATCAAACCCAGGGCATTGGCAATTATCTGGTTGTTATCCCTAAAGGTGCCTTCGCCTGGCAGGTAATCCATACCCTCGGCCAGAACTTCACCTGGCACCACAATTCTCTTTATTTCAACTGGTGCAACTTCGGTTGCTTGCTGAACTTCTACATCACTCATTTTCAACAACTCCATTATTTATCTAGTATCTTGATTAGTGCACTCCCGTGCGTCAGGCTGTTGAGCCTGTCAATCAGGTCACTCTGCAGGCCTGCAGGGAGCTTAATCCTTGCCAGCAGCGAACCATTGTTCTGCCACTGGGTGTTCTCAAGGTTCCCGAAGGACTTGAGGATTGCATATGACTGGGGTGCGTACTTTGCATCAATCAGGACTTCAACCTGGCGCACCTCATACTTAATAGGCAGTATTCTCATCAATGCCTTAATCACATGCTCAACCTGCTCCTCAGGCTTCTTGAACTCATCAATCCTTACTTTCGCTTCCTCCATCGCAGCCTCAATCCTCTCCCTCGGATGAGGGGTATTGGTCTGCGGGTTTATTGAGCCAACATGGATAAGCTCAATTACCTTATTCTTCCGAGCATCGCGAAGTTTGCGCCTGAACTCTGCTGAGAGCTGAATCTCGCCCTCTTTGAGTATCTTAGCAGCCACCTCAAGCTCATCGCCGGTGCCAAACACCAGGTTCATGAGCTGGTCTGAGGCTTTCAGGCCTTTCTGGACGTCAGAAAAAACATGCTCACTCTTGAGCACGTCCCTGATTTCAGTTACATGTCCGTCCCTGAATGCAACTGCGGCATCTGGGTCCACCACAATCTCGAACCTGTCCTCCCCTTTCTTAAAGACAGCCAGGTTGACCTCCATTCTCTCTTTTTCAATGAATCCTTGCCTGCTCATTTTTTCATGATCTTCTCCATTACCCGCTTAATCTCAGCTGGGCTGAACTTCTGGAATTTCTGTTCCTTTACTGTAATATAGGCACCATCGATTCTGTTGATGTTGTAGTCCTTCTCCAGCAGCTTTGCCAGGGCCTTCAAGCCCAGCTCAAAGCCCTCCTGCAGGGTCAGGTCCGGCCTGTAATTCTTGTGGATGAACTCCTCAATTATTGTTTCTCCCTCTCCAATTACAGATGCCTTGTATTCGAAGTATATCCCCGTTGGGTCTGTTTCGTAAAGCACCGGCTTGTCATTGTCAATGCCTCCAATCAGCAGGGAAACGCCGAACGGGCGCAGCCCGCCCGATTGGGTGTAAATCTGCTTGATGTCCGCAACCCTCTTGACAATTGTCAGGATGTCTATCTTTGAGTCATATGTTATCCTGTGCTGTTGAGCCTTAACCCTTGCCTCTTCAATAAGCACCCTGGCGTCAGAGATTATACCTGAGGCGCTTGCCCCTATGTGCTCATCTATCTCAAAAATCTTTTCAACTGACTCAGGCACAACTAGCTTGTCAACAATCCTTTTGTCTGCAATGAAAACTACACCCTCTTTTGTCACTATGCCCAAGGCGGTGGAACCTTGGCGGACGGTCTTTTTTGCGTACTCCACCTGGAGGAGTCGCCCGTCAGGGCTGAACAGTGTTATTGCCCTATCGTAACCCATTGCTTGGTGCATATCTTCTTTCATGATGCCTCACCATAAATCCTTTTTTTTAATCCTTTTAGAGTGCCTGAGACGCCTAGGCTCCTCACCAGCACCCCGTTGTTGTCAATAGAACTGATGAACATCAATGCTGCCTTAATGTCGTTGACATGGGCAACGCCCGTCCTAACAAGGCAACGATTGTTATCTGTCTTATCTCGGATAGCCGAAAACCCAGCCTCAGCTGCCCCTCGCTCTCCCAAATAGCTCAGAACTGAGTTTTCTAAGGCTCTTATAAGATGGCTATTCTCAACTGGTTTCTCAGAAACCACTTCGAAGCCAATATACCTTTTCTTTTCCTTAAGTGTTGGCAACAGAGGCTTCATCTTATCACGAAGAAGCTAATAAACACATGCTCCTCCTCTCTCTCAAACTCAACAGAAATTTTTAAGAATATTTAAAGCTTTGGATTCAGAACGGCTAGGGGAGGTAGCTTGAGTTCAGGTCGAGACAATCCCCTGGGTGCACATAGTTCTGAAATATTGTCCTTGAGTCCCCTTGGACGGGGGAAATTTTAGTGGAGATTGCTATAAGGTTGGCCGCTTGAAGCTTCTGCTCGAGACAGCTGAGCCGAATATTCTGGCAGCTAGCCACACTCAGCCCCAGGGCTGCGATTATGATTGCCTTGTAAAGCCGTCTCATTTTTGTCACTCCACAAACTCCAGATTAATTATTGGCTTTCCTTGTTCCAAGGAATCCTCCATACCAAGTCGGGGGCAGGCTGTATTGACAAACACATCAACAAACCTGAAATTTTCCAGCTGTCCAAGATTCACCTCGTCGAAAGCAAAGTAGTAAAAACGCTTCTCGGGGTATTTTTGCTCCAGACTGTCAAAGCCGTTCCAAAGCTGCCCTGGCTTTGTGCTGAGCAAAACCCCAATGCATTTTGAGGAATAGAATTTAGCACGCATGGCATTTATCCTGCCTCTTAACCTGCCAACCTCTGCTTCGGTAACCTCATGCATCTTTTTCGAGAGCGGGTTAAATGCCAAAACTCTCTGTCCAAACCTCACCTTAAGGTTGATGGGATGAAACATGCCATCCCCTATGAAAAGGATATCTTCAAAACCCTGGAGCCTGAAGCTTGAGCAGCCAAGTATTTGGCCGAGAGTATTTGTGTTGTTTGAATCAAGGAGAATAACCTGCCTCTTTGACTTCTCAATTTGCTTCCTTATGTCCTTGAGGAGTCCCAGATACTGGACAGTTGCGCAGAGCCCCACTTTCTTGGGCAATAATTTTATCTGAGCCTCGCTAAGCAAGGCTTTTCCCTGCCATCTGCACTCTATAAATTCAATCTTCATGCTAGGTGCAAGAAAATGCAACAATAAAAGCCTTTTGGAGAATTTTTACCTTGAGGCGTCTGCCTGCCTCTCTACTTCTCGCTTCTTGGAGACAGCCATCCCCTTCGGGTTGTTATCAAAGGCTGCGATTATCTCCTCTGCGAGGGCCTCGTGGGCCGGTATCTTGCTGCCGAAGCACTTGTCGTATGCACCCTGGATGAAAAACCTCAGCACCAGGTCAACACGCCTTGTGGGAGAACACTCAACTGCTTTTGGGTAGCGTGCACCACCATATTCTATAGTAACAATCTCTTCCCTGGTGGCGGCATTCTCTATGCCTTTGACCAGCACGGCAACCGGGTTCTTTCCGGTTTTCTTTTCGATAATCTCAAAGCATTTCTCAACTATGTTATATGCAGTGAGGGCCTTGCCTGTACAGTACCCAGAAGTGAGCTTGTGCTTCTTGGCCCTGTGCCCTGGAACCATTAGCCGATTTATGAGTCTCTCGACAATGAACACCTGTGATTTGCCAAACTTCTGTCCTGCGTACTTAGCCCCTGTCCTGGGTACAATGGTTGGTTCGAGGGAAATGTATGCCTTTAGCCCGTCGTCATCCACCTTAATCCCGGTTGTGGGCCATCTATTGAATACTTTTACTTCAGCCATTCCCCAAAAGAACTTTAAGGTTGTTTTTAAAGTTTATTGTTTTTCAGCCCATGGAGGTATGACTTTTGGGTCTGGACTATCTTTGCGATGGCTCCGATTCACTTATGGTGAGCTCGGCTCACGGTGAATCACCCTTGTAAGGGTCCCGATTCACACAATCGTAATCTATTTATACTAAATATATATCAAAAAGGACCAATGTTAGGAAAAGGGGCGCTGGCTGAGCTTGAGGAAAAGGTAAAGCTATGCGATTCTTTTATCAACAAGGAAATTGATGTTGAGTACTATTCCAAGCAAAGGGAGGGTTATCTGGTTCAGATAAAAGGCCTCAAGCAGCAGACCAAACTTTTTGTTACGATATTTTCAATCTTCCTGGTTTTAGTCCTCTTTGGGGCACTTTTTTTTCTAATCTTCTATATACTGCGCCAGTTCATTTAGGCGTAAAATATATATACTAGTTACGTCCTTAAAATAAAAAAAGAGATGTATACCTATTTGCTAATGGTGTAAAAAAAGATGGATGACATCCCGAAAAGTATTATCTTGGTTCTTCTATTTATCACTGTACTTATTTCAGTTCTGGGAGCCTGGACTGTGCTTGACAAGATGAATAGTGTACAAGCAAGGCAGGTAGTAATCATGAATGGGGATGACAACGCAAAGGTGAGCCTAAAGGTTCTTGACCCTAATGCGCTGGCATTGCCTAGGCCCCAGCCTCAAGATTCAGGGATTGTATCGTTAGTAGTTATGGAACCACCGGGAGGAGAATAAAATGGTTGAAATTTCAAATCGTGTCTTAGCTGGATTATTAATTGTCGCAATTGTTGTTAGCCTTGGAGGAACATTCATAAGCCTCCAGAAGATGAGGACAATATCATTTGCACCCCTGACAGGTTTTGCCACATCAGATTACGGGCGGGTGATGCTGAACGTCACAACAATTGCAGGAATAGAGTTCGCAGGTGATAAGGTTATCGATTTTGGAACAGGTTTTGTAAACTCCTCTGCATATGGTAAAGGGGGAGCGAAAAACACAGGTAACTGCACGATGTGGGTTAACGGAACAACTGGCGCGCCCGAGAGATATGACAAAGCGGGAAATTGCTTAGGAGAAGATTGGCCTGGATTTGGTGCTGGTGCAGAGACCCCATTGGAGCTGGTAAATGTTGGCAACACCTATGTTAAGATTCAGATGGCTTCAAACGAGTCCATCGCGCAATTCTTCCCCATTGTCGCATCCCAAGGGATCAGAAGCGTCCAGTGGGTGGGTGTAGATAATGAGGCTAATTCATGTAATAGCACACTGGGAATGGTTTTAACATTTGCAAACATTTCAACAGGTAGCACATTATTCTGTAAGTGTCTCAACAGCACGGATACCAAAGACTCACTGGCCATTGGAGCAAAAGTTAGGGTTCCATATGATCTGTTAAGCAGCTATTACAAATCTTATCACAAAATTAAATGGACAGCAAGCGCTACGGATCTAGGCGCTAGCAGTCTCATGTGCTAAAAAAATGTCCTGCTGGCAAAAGGGCTTTTTTTTTTTAATACTCCTTTTATTTTTTGTCCCATTTCCAGCCTATTCTATTTACACTTTTAGCAAAATAGTCCACCTGGATTTCGAGCCAAACCTGATATACGCCTCAAATTACACTTTCTGGGGTGCACCCAATTTTGACATTAAGCTCACAGGTTCATTGGTCAAATATGCCACAATTATAGACCCAGACCCTGGCGGCGGAAAGCGCACAATTGAGGTTACTCTTAAACTTCCAGAACAGCTCTCACCACCGGGAAAATGGGACCTTAATGTTGGTGCAGTTGAGACAGGAGGCAGCCAGGGGGGAGTCGGTGCTGTGGCAGGAATATTTGAGCCTGTTTATATCCATGTGCCCTATCCAGGCTATTATCTTGAGGCTGGGATTAACATAGCTAACATTGAGCAGAACGAAACAGCCCGTGCAGAGATAGTAATGGTAAACTACGGGAAGAATGATATAACAGACCTCAAGATGGATTTCAATGTGCTGAATGACATTAATGAGACTGTTTTTTCAACAAAAAGAACACTTGCAAGCTTGGCTGTTGGGGCAACAAGGAGTGAGTTTGTGGAGTTCGACACAAGATCAATACCCCCGGGAGACCATAAAGCTATAGTTAATTTGTTTTACCATGGCAGCACCGCTTCCAGTGAAAGAAACTTTAAAATTGGAAATGTGGATGTGAGGCTGCTGTCTTACCCAAAGGAGCTTTTCATAGAACAGGTTTCTAAGTTCCCTGTCGAGGTTGAGGTTAACTGGAGGGCATCACGTCCATTGTTTGCAAAGGTGTTCATTGATGGGAAGCTGGTTGGCACTTCACCCTCACTTACTTCTGGGGGATTTGGAAAGTTCAAGCTGGATTTCTTTGTTGATACAACTGGATTCCAGGCAGGTGAACATGACCTGAGGCTGAACATCGATTATGGGGATGGCTCCAAGGACTTCATAAAAAGGATTAAGTTGATAGCATCGCCCAATGCCCCAATTGAGGAGAAGCCCTCAAACATGAGCACAGTAACCATACTATTGATTATTTCAGTCACGGTCTCGCTGCTGGCAGTGTTTGCCTTAATAGTAGTATTGGTATTGGTGCTGCCAAAGCTTAAAAAATGAAACCCTTAACTCTGGTATTACTTTTGAGCATAGTTCTGGTCCTGGCAACAGGGGCAACTGTTGTTATCTTCTCTCATTCGCAGATAATTGCTGTGAAAACCTATACAATGATGGGTAAGGTTGGCAACACCTCTGGTTTGGGGTTTAATGGTACAATCATATTCTTTGGCGAGGTTAAGCCAGGTGGAACCTCTTGGAGACAAATGAGAATGAAGAACAACGAATCCTTCCCAGTGCGTGTTGTTATGCAGAGCGAGGGGGACATTGCTCCATTGGTTCGCCCGGAAATGCCTGAAATTACCCTAAGCTCGTTGGAATCAAGGGAGATTAAGCTTTATTTCAACCCTCCAGAAGGGACCCCGCTGCGCAACTACATTGGCACTTTGAGAGTGGTGGTAAGAAGGGCGTAAGGAAAATTTTTATACTTCCTGAGGATTTGGATAAATTATGGCTCGAAGGCGTGGTAATAAGAGGTTATTAATTCTTGTTGCCTCTCTCTTTATCTCCTTAGTTTTTTTGGGGTCCTTCTTATTTGTCCCAGGGCCATGGAGAATGCTTGGCGCCTTCCTTTATCCCATAGAGGAAACCACAGTTGCCGCCGCGAATAGCACGTTCACAAAAGTTGGGTTCATAACACCAATCACCGGCTCGGTCTTCACAGGCAAGTCTGAGATTCTTCTCAATGTAACAACAAACAATCCAGTGGATTCAGTTGTTGAGGTGTTTCTTTCAAGCCCATCAAACACAAACATACCAATGTTTAAGAGTGCAGTAACCGGCTCTGGAGTCTATTCCTTCGCTTTTAATGCCTCTAAATATCCGGTGGGAACATGCTCATATCGCATGATCCTTAGGGTTTCCACTATAAATTATTCAAAAAACTCGCAAGTCTCAACAGGTTATTTCTCAATACTTAACCCTCCAGCACCCGCAGTTATGGGAATTTTCAAAAATGGTATATCCACAGACCTTACTAAGGCCAACTGGCCATACCCTTCGGATATCTTGCTTTACAAGACGGGAATTGGTAGCCTGATGCTGCCGGTAGGTGAGGTACTTTCAGGGTTGAAGTTGGTAAGCGTGGCGCAACTCTCGAAAAACAACTTCCTTATCTTAGAGAGTGGCTTCCCCTGTGCCAAGAACAGGGCCAAGAAATTCACTCTGCAATTTGAGGGGGTTACTTTCAGAAAACCCAAGCTTTCGCTTGACGGGGCTGACTGCGGTCAATATTGCATTATCCGAGATTACTCAAACCAGATGCTCACTGTGGACGTTTATAAATTTGGCAGGATTCAGGTGGCTGAAGGGCTTAAAACCAAACTCGAGATATCAAATCCAACCCTGGATTTAAAGCCTTTTAAAGTGGGAGATAAGGTGACTTTTTCAGCAAACTACACTCTTGTGTCCACAGGTAAACCCCTGCAGGGAAAAGCCGTTGTGTGTAAGCTGATATACTCGGATGGGCAGGAGCAAACAATGGCCTACAATTCTGGAAATAAGTTATACCTTGCAGATAAGGCATTCAGCCAGCGGGGGAGGTTCTTCTATAAAATCTCATGCACAGATACAACGTCAGTTGACAGGAGCATATCTGCCCAGGGCATGTATGATATTTGGTAAAGTATTTATATTAAGTCGCTTCTAAAACCTAAAAAAATGGGAAGAGACAAATATAGTGGCAACAATTTGCTTGCCCTGCTGACAATTATGTTCATCGTCTTCTCAATTTGGTCAACTTGGGTGACAACCCATGGGATTGGAACCACGGGCCGCGCATCCCAGGATGCGGGTCAAGTATCCCTTTGTGTCCAGCGGTATCAGCCAGATTTCATTATTGAATATCCCAAAGAGGGGAATATAATCTCAGGTTACTACACCATAAGGGGTAAGGAGCAAAGCGACCCAGAATCTCTCTCATCAGTTGATTACCTGCTCTATAGCGCTGGACACGCCTATCCACTTGGTAGGGTTTTGGATGGGGTGGATGGATATTTTAACCTCATATTCAATTCCTCTAAATTTGAGGACAAAAATTGTGCCTATCAGATTTTTAGCAGGGGAAACTACTCCTCATGCTTTAAGAGTGCTGATAGGACATCTGGTTATTTCACAATCAACAATTATGAACAACGGCCAATCTGGACAAATTTCCACAACAACCTCACCACTAACTTTTCAAATTACACATCATGGGTGCGGCTTCAGAATGTCACAATAGGGATCCCACATAAGGGGATGATTGAATTTGGGAATGCTTCCATAAACTTGGACAATGCAAACCTTAATTCTTATTTTTTATTTGATCAGTATTCTTTTGAGATAGGTACAGTCCCGTGCGTGGCAAATCAGCTATTCCAAATCCAGCCGAATGTTACGTTCTTCAATGTGAGCTACTATAATCCAAGAGTTTACAGAGGAGGTGCGCCCTGCTCGTTGGCCCAATGCGAGCCCCTCCCTTCAATAAACGGAACATACAAGTTCAGGCTGAAAATAAGCGGGGCAGGAAAATATACCTTGCATGAGAACGCATGGGTAGAGCTCAGTATCTATGATGATACTGGGGGCGCAGTGAAATATTACACAAACCAGCCTGTGCATTTCTATGCCAACCTAACCAACAGCGAAACCAACGAGTCTGTCTATGACCCCAATGTTTACTGCCTTATCCGTTTTAGGCTCGATTATGAGAATGAGCAATATTACCGCATGAGCTACAACTCAAGCTCTAACCTCTTCACATACAAGAGGAGCTTTCCCCATCCAAACACTCCAAATCGCAACCACGAATGGGGCGTGTGGTGTAATGCCTCAGTCATGTCTATGGGAACAGTGGGGTGGATATTTGATAACTTTGAGATAATGAACCAGCCCCCTGTGCTGACAACTGAATTACCAAACGAAACATGGCCTGCCAACACTCCTATTGTGTATGTTGACTTGGATGATTATTTTACCGACTATGACCTTGATCCTATGAATTATTCCGCTACACCAGTTTCGAATATACTTGTTGAAATCAACAAAACAACCCACCAGGTTACTTTCACACCCGACACTGATTGGTGGGGCAACAGGACTGTGACATTCAAGGCCCAGGATGTTTGGAATGCCACAGCACAGAGCAACCTTGTGTATTTGCGGGTTGTCCAAATTCCCGAGCCCAAGGAGACTAAGCAAGAGCCGAGCCCATCACCAAATCTAAACATGTGTGTTCCGGACTGGGTGTGCGGCAATTGGACCGAATGTAAACCCACAGGCATAAAGACAAGGGATTGTGATGACTTGAACCTGTGCAATGTATCAATGTGGGCCCCAGATATGGTGATGAACTGTACTTATATCCCTACATGTTTCGACCATTTTAAAAACGGAAATGAGACTGGCGTTGATTGCGGCGGTAATTGCCTACCGTGCCCCACATGCTCAGACGGGATAAAGAACCAAGCGGAAAAAGGTGTAGACTGTGGCGGACCTTGCTTGCCATGCCCCTCCTGTTTTGATGGTATACTCAACCAGGGTGAAACACAAATAGATTGTGGCGGGCCTTGTTCAGCATGCCCCACATGCTCTGACATGATTAAGAATGGGTACGAGGAAGGCGTGGATTGTGGCGGGAGCCAGTGTAAACCCTGTGAGAAAAACCTATCATTGGAGAAACCCACAATATCTAGGGCTTTGTGGTCTATATTCCTGATATCACTAGCGTTGGCAATAGCCTTTGCGATTCTGCTCCGCTCAAAAATTATCTCGCTCTTCGGGTATATTTTAAAAGCCATGGCCCGCGTCCACCGCCCACGCGCAAAGACTTCACTCTTTGATGCAGAGATAGGGCCATATACTGAAATTCAGGCGAGCTTTGGGGAAATCAGCTCCATGGCTGATTTGAAGGATATCATGGAGAACTTCTTCATGTTCTTGTTTGGGGACTACCCTGACGAGAGGCTTCCCCTTATTATATCATATAATGAATTCCTGAGCAGCGAGACCAATGCCAGCCTAATTAAGTTGCACAACGACATCGTGGTCAAGGGTTCAGGCTCAACTTTCAAAGGGCTTGCGACCTCATCAAAAGAAGCTGTGAGAGAAACTTTCATTGAGATGTTCTTGGCTTCAGGCATGGGGCTAATGGGGCTTTTCGAGGTAATGCTAGGGGCATATTCTGAACTCAAGAAAGCAGGCTCCAAATCAGCCATGATTTTAAGGGAAGAGTTGTACCAGGTTTATCTCCGGCTTTCCCTCGAGGATAAAGGAAAAGTTTATAAGAAACTGAGGGAGATTGATAGCCAATCGGAGGGCCAGAATGCAGCAAAACAATAGGAGATTAGTGGTACTCATTGCTCTGCTCATAGCCATGGGGCTACTGGGGGTTGTTATCGGGCCAAGCCTAAATGGATATTGGGGTGTACCAATAGAGCCATTGCGGATTCAGGATATGCCCAATTTTGTACTCAGGGTTGGCCAGGCGTTTGAGTACAATGTGCTGGCTGCAGGCGGAAGCCCGCCATTCCTGTTTTATGATGATACCTCTCAATTTGAAATCAACCCTGAAACTGGACATATCGCTTTTACTCCAACTGAGCCGGGAACTCATCATATCACACTCACTGTTATTGATGAGGAGGGAACATCAGTATCAGCAAGCTTCACGCTAACAATTCACTAATGAAAAGAGGAACACTAAAAAGGTGTATTGAAGTATTTGTGATAGTTGTACTTTTCTTCTCATTTGCCTTACCAGCGATTGCCAGTGACCCCTATTTTACTCAGCTTCACACTGGAAGCATGATATATGCCACCCAGGACCAAAGATACACTGCTCTTACTGGCGGAAGGGATGATGACGGCCATTACCCATTGAACTTCACCTACGCCAAGACCCATACAGGTAGGCTCACCTCGTTCTGGTTTGGTATCCATAACTCAACCACAGGAGTGTTCAATTTCACTCCAGGTAAATGGGAAGTGGGCACGCATGACATTTACCTGCTTGTGATTGACACCCTAAAGTTTTTCGATACAATAAGGATAACCGTTAACGTGAGCAATGTTAACGACCCTCCAAATATTACTGGAATTTATCCTGTTGGGCAGAATGTAGAACTTGCCGAGAACCATACCCTCGGCTACCTTTTCAACTACACTGCAGATGACCCCGACCTTCAGTGGGGTGATTCAATTAGGAATACATATTATCTTGATGGTGAAAATAAATCCACCAGCCATGCTTGGCGTTACAGCACAGGGTTTTGCGAGCCCAATAACCGTACTGTGGGGCTCATTATCAAGGACAATGCAGGGCTGAATGATTCAACATATTGGAACATAACCAACATAACCAATGTCAACAGGGCTCCTTATTTTAATGCCAGCAATCCTGTGGTCAATTTTACTCTTGAAGAGGATACCAACCTCACGAATGTATTCGGACTGTTTAATTTGACTCTAAATGACCTCGACTATTACTGTGCCCATAGGCCAGATAGTATGGAGTTCCATGCCTTAGGAAACGAGCATATAAATGTGACAATCTCTGATGAATACCCTTTCAACTTATCCTTCACTCCAGAACCGGATTTTAACGGAGTTGAGCGCATCACAATCATGGTGAGTGACGGCGAGGAGCAGGCATATTCCAACCAATTCAATGTTAATGTGACTCCAGTTCCAGATGCACCAAGACTCAAGTCAATCCCGGACCAGGTTGTATATGCAGGCGCCCGGTACTATCTTGATTTGAATGCCACAAACCCAGATGGGCCAAGCATACTCACTTATAAAGACAACATGAGTATACTTAATGTTTCCCTGCATTCAGGGGAGATTAACTTCACTCCTTCCATGGGTGATGTGGGTAATTATTCAGTTGGGTATAATGTTACTAATAATGAAGCCCTCACCACCGCAGGCTCATTCCACCTTGAAATTAAGAGGAACCATGCTCCTTGGCTTTATGACATCCCCAACCAGACAATACTCCAACAGTCAACCCTCAACTTCAGGGTGAAAGGTGGGGATGTTGATGGTGATCATTTAAACATTACTATTCACGAGAGGGGCTTTGCCAAGAAATGGTCAAATGCAACAGCAGCTGACTTTTCATACACCCCCTACATCAATGGAACATTCAATATAACAGTGCATGTCAAGGACACTAAGAATGCCATCAACCAAACCATTTTCCACCTAACTATTTTGTACCAGAACTTCCCACCAGTTATTGATCCAATTGCAGACCAGGTAGCAAAGATAGGCAAAACCTTCATCCTGAATGTTACAGCTTATGACGGCAATGGTGGAACTGAAATACTAAGCTTTTCAGATAATTCCCCTCTTTTTGAAATAGGCCAATACACCGGTGACATAAGCTTCGCCCCCCTTCTAGCCAATAAGGGGAATTACACAGTCAACATCACTGTTTGGGATAATGGACTTCCCCCAAAATCAGATTCGGAGATTTTCAACCTAGAGGTTAACTACAACAGGGCGCCGTACATTGCATCTGATTTGAGTCATGAGATTGCATGGGAGGACATGATGTACACCCGTACAGTAAGTGCCTTTGACCCTGACTTAGACCCTATTGTTTTCTCGGATAACACCTCCTATTTTAACATTAACCCATCAACAGGCCAGATATCCTTCATCCCCAACGGAAGCTTAGCGAACAGGACCCTGAAAGTAAATATCACCGCCACAGATGTCGACGGTGCACATGGAAGCGGGATTTTAACGCTATATGTAAATAAAAGAAATGATGCCCCAATATTTGACCCCCCGTTGCGGGAGCTTGTTGACTGGACCAACCTTAGTGAAGGCCAGAACTACCTGATATATGTGAATGCCACAGATGAAGAGGGAGACCCAATAACCTTCCATCTTGATTGGATAAATTCAACCCCGCTATTTAATCTAACTGTCCTGAGTTCCAACCCGGGCAGGGCTTTAATCAACTTTACAGCAACAAATGAGGAAATGGGCACATACAAGTTTAACATGACTATCCATGACTGGCTGAACCGCACCTGGGAGAACGTGACCTTCACTGTGGGGAACATAAATGATCCCCCAATAATCCGCAGGATAATGCCCTACGGAGATCCATTTAGCGTGCATACTGCCAAAAGGTGGATTAACGTCTCAGAATTTGATTCATATGGATTGGATACAACTGTAATTAATGCAACTGAGGGAAGTTATCTACTATTCAACCAAAGCAGCTATGATCCTGACCCTGGACCTGATGATCTGAGTTACATCTGGATAATGGATGGAGTAAATATGACTAATACTAGCAGCTATCGGCACACATTTGACTATGACAGCGAGCGCGAAAAGATACTCCATCTTCGGGTTTATGACCCATCCTTCGCGCATGACGATTTCTATTGGAATATATCTGTTTTAGATGTAAACCGTGCCCCTATTTTTGGCCGAAAGGGGGATTTGAATGAGGGAGACTTTACCCTAGGGACTTTTAATAAAACCGCTGTGAACTCATCCGGATGGGTCTGCCTGGACACTTGGGATTGGGGGGGATACCATGATGCAGGCACATTCGAGTCCAGGATTATTGATTTGACAGCCAGGAGCCATATGAATGCCAGCAGGTTAAACTTCACAGGCCGGGTTCCAGCTGGAACATCACTAACTTTCTACGCCCGTGGTTCCACTAATGGTATTACATGGGAGGGCTGGTCCACTGCATTTGACCCATTAACGACAAAAATGCCCACAAGTGACAATAGATATGTCCAGTACAAGGTGTACATGGCAACTCATAATATAACCAAGACTCCATGCTTTACAGACATCTGGGCAGGATATAAGATTATTAACCTCTCATTGAAGACCAATACGGTATATTCCAGTGTGGTGAACCTAGGGGATTTCTTCTATGATCTGGACCCGGATGATATCCTTAGTTACAGCGCAGATTCATATTCACATTTAAAAGTGACGATTGAGAGCAACAAGAACGTGAGAATTGAACCAGAGGATTGGGTCGGTACGGATTACCTTAGATTTTCAGCCACAGATAATACCACTAGGGTTTACTCAAACCTCATCAAAGTGGATTTGCAGAAGGGAACCGGAACGGGCACTGCCTCATCGGGCTCTTCTGGAACAAGAATAATTGTCCAGAACCAAATAAAAAAGGAGAAGGAGATGCAGTACTCGAATTTCAAGCTCATTGCTCCAGGAGAAGTAACTGTTTACAAGAATGATTCTGTGAAGATCCCAATTACCCTAACAAACTCCCTCAACACTACGGTGCTGGATGTTAAGCTAAATGCATCTTCGGCTTTAGAAGGGCTTAACTTTTCATTTGACAAGAGCGAATTCACCCAGATTGGAGCAGGCAATAGTGTGAACACATCACTATGGATAACTCCTCTTAAGATTGCCGGGAGATACGACGTTGTGGTTACCGCCAATGTGCGCGACCCTCAAACCCATGACTCTGTTAAAATAATGATAAACTCCCGTGAGCAAGGTGAGCACAATTCCAGTCAAATCAACACCAGAATCGCGTTCACGCAGGATTTGTTGGGGGGGCATCCCGAGTGCTTTGAGCTGAATGAGCTCCTTTCAGAGGCAGTCTCGGCAATGCAACAGGAGCAGTATGCCAAGGCAGATTCCATTGTGCAGAAGGTCATTTCAGATTGCAGGTATCTTGTGACAGAGAAGGCAGCCACACAGGAAACCCCGAAACCCACGGATTGGATATCAAGAGTGCTTGAGAATAAAAGTGTAGTGATGTACGCCTCTCTGGGGCTATTGGTGGTAATGGTAATAGGCTTCTTCTTACTTTACAAGAAGACCTAACTTCTTGAATCTCTCTTTCATTGCCTGAATCTTGCTGACAACTGCTGAGAGTTCAAGTGCCCTTGGGTCAGCAACCATAAGATCAAAATCCGCCTTGAGTGACTCGAATTCAAGCCTCAGGAAAGGGTTCTTGCTGCCCTTCTTTTCAGCCTCACTCACAAGCTTCTCAAGTTGGAGCATATCTGCCTCGGCAGATGTTATTGGCTGTGCAACCACTTTCTCATCAGACGGCTTTATTTCAACCCTGGTTTGGCCAAGCATTTTCTTTATGGATCTTATTTTCTCATCAACACGGTCCAGGTTAACAGCCTTAGGGTCAACCTTAAACAGCTTTAGGTCATTCTTTAAAGATTCAAGTTCAATTCTAATAAAATTTCCCTTTATTCCTAGGTCACCTGAAGAGGCAACTAGTGACTCAATCTGAGTAATCTCTGATTCTATATTGTTAGGCAACGGAGGGGGCACGTTTTCTTTGGGTTGCTCAATGGGCTTTGGCTTTTCAATTACCTTTGTTTCTGCCGCAGGCTTCTGTATTGGTATTGGTTTTCCGGTGATTCTTGCCCTAAGCCCATCAATCTTGTTTGTGAGTTCGGCAGCATTGAATGACTTGGGGTCTGTCTTCATTAGCTTGAGGTCCCCTTTCAATGTGTCCAGTTCGAGCTTAAGGAAGCCTGACTTTTTGCTATCAATTGCGGCAAGGGCTTTTTCCAATTCAGCAATCTGAGACTCAAACTGCGCAAATGGATCAATCGCTACCGGTTTTTGGCTCGCCATCGCTTTGAGAGCATCGAGTTTTATTTTCACCTGCTTGATATCTCCATGGCCGGCTCGAAGCTCTTTAAGTTCTCCTTGAATGTATTCCATCTGTTTTTTGAGAAGGTCAGCCTTGGTACCATTGGGTTCGTCAGTTATCAATTTGTTTACATCAACTGCTTGAGCTTCCAAATCGTCAAGCTCCTTATTCTGTTGAGGGAGCTCTTTCTTAAGGCCATCAAGCTTAAGGTTAATCTGAGAAAGATCAATAGACTTTGGGTCCACTTTCCAAAGCTTTAGGTCTCCTTTTAAGGATTCCAACTTGAGTTGAATGACTTGGCTTTTTGGAGGGTTCGTCTTGGCTAATATCTTTTCCAAAAGACCAATCTCTTTTTCCAAATTATCAGGCGTAGTAACAAGATGCGGCTCGGGTTTGGATTTTCCAAACAGCCCCAGGACCGGCTGCTTTTTGGCAGCCTGTACCGACTTGGTGTCCTCTGGCGTGAGGTGGTTAACCAGCTCGACAAATCGGTTCTTAAGGTCGGACACATCCGAAGAAGTTACCTTATAATCCTTGTAGAGAATATTGCTAAGTGTCTCGATGAACTTGGAAATCAACTCGCCGGTTGTGTCATCAAGCCCGAAATGAATCATCTTGTCCAGAAGCTCTGCGTAGGTGTATTCATCCCTTATATCAAAATAAACCCCGAAGAAGTTCTTGACGACCTTCACAATCTCATCAAACTGCTCATCTGGAATATGAGTAAGGGATAGGAGCGTCATGCCTGTGAGTTGCTTTAGCTGGTCCAACCTACTGCGTTCCTCAGCCTCTTTTTGCTCCATGCCATGGAAAGTGTGCATGGGGTTTATAAATTTAACTTCGGATAGAAATATTTATATTCTACTCCACGGTTTGCATTGAGAGGCAATGAACGAGGACGAGTTAAAAAAGAGGGTAGCCGAGATTAATAAGCAGTTGGATGAGGCTAGGAAAGAGATTGGCAAGGCAGTGATAGGCCAGCACGTAATTTTAAATGGATTTCTGCGTGGGCTGGCTGCAGATGGCCACATATTGGCAGAGGGCGTTCCGGGAATAGCAAAAACCCTCATTGTTAGGACACTTTCTAAGGTAATGGGCTGCGAGTTTGGAAGAATTCAGTTCACTCCAGACCTGCTTCCTTCAGATATTATTGGTATTACTACATACATAGAGGGCGAGGGTTTCCAAACATATAAGGGCCCGATTTTCGCCAACTTCATCCTGGCCGATGAAATTAACCGTGCCCCTCCAAAGGTTCAGTCTGCCCTGTTGGAGGCAATGCAGGAGCGCCAGGCAACAATTGGCCAAAACACCTATGCCCTGCCATTGCCTTTTATTGTGATGGCCACACAGAACCCGTTAGAGACCTTAGGCACTTATCCGCTACCCGAAGCTCAAGTCGACCGTTTTCTTTTCAAGCTGAACGTTGTTTATCCCAGTGTGGAAGAAGAAATGCAGATCCTTGAGACCAACATGACGCTCAGGAAGCTTGATGATTACAAGATTAATGCTGTGTTTAATGGGCCAAAAATCCTCACCATGCAGAAGATTGCTAAAGAGATTTTCCTCCATGACCGCATCAAAGAATATATTGTGAGAATAATTGAGGCCACCAGAAACCCTCAGAAATATAAGCTGGAAATTGCTAAGTATGTTGAGTGGGGGGCCTCTCCGCGTGCATCAATTGGGATTTTTATTGCAGCCAAAGCTGAAGCAATGCTGAACAACCAGATTCATGTAGTGCCAGAGTTTGTGAAGAAGGTAGCCCCGGATGTGTTGAGGCACAGGATAATTACAAATTACCTTGCCCAGGCTGAAAGAATTACGTCGGATATGATAGTGGATTCAATCCTGAAGAGGGTTAAGATCCCATAAAATGAAAGAGTTAGCAGTGGATTTTTCTCCCAAGTTCAGCAAGAGGATGGGGTTCTTCTCCAAGAAAGGAGTTTCTGGAACATTCACAGCAGTGGGAGGCGCATTTGGGATGTTTGCAGGTGAAAAACGTCAGATGTACTACAAGGGGAAGGGCATGACCTTTGACGGATTCAGAGAGTACACACCTTATGATGATGCCAAGATGATTGACTGGAAGGCGAGCCTCAGGGCGAACAAGAAGCTTGTAAGGAAATATTCTGAAGAGAAGAACAAGAATATTGTTTTTTTTGTGGATGTGAGCTCAAAGATGAGCTATGCCTCCCATTTCAAGCTTAAGAATGAGTATGCTGCAGAGCTTATTGCATCCTTGGCTTACTCATTCACACAAACAGGGGACACAGTCGGCCTTGTCATGTTCTCGGAAAAGATGAAAAAGTGGAGGGACCCATCTGTAGGCGAGGGGCAGTGGCTCCGCATCTGCGAGGAGCTCAAGAACCCGGAAAATTATGAAGGAACATTCAACTTCACGAACAGTGCTGAGCAGCTGCTTAGCTACATGAATTTTGAGGCAGTTGTCATAATCGTATCTGATTTTATTGGAATTGAGTCTGAGCCTGAATGGACAAAGGTTTATGAGATTTTGGCAGCCAGGTGTGAGGTCTTGGCTATAATGATTCGTGATCCCTTGGATAATTATGTGCCCAAGGGGATTGGCACAGTGTTAATCTCTTCCCCAAGTGGGGGGCCGAGGGTGATTGTCAACCTGAATCGTATCAGGGATCGCTATAATGAGACAAATGCCAAGTTTATTGATAATTTCAAAGCCTTCAACGCCCGCCTTGGAGTGGACATGATAATGCTGACAACTGACCAGGATTTTGTAAAGCCAATAATGAACTTCTTCATTTGGAGGGAGGAAGTATGGAGGTAGGGTTCACCAGGCCACTTTGGCTGCTGCTACTGTTACTGCTCCCCATTCTTATCTACAGCCATTTCTTTGTCTACAAGCAGCTTAAGAGAAGGGCGTTTATGTTTGCTAATTTCGAGGCAATAAGGCGAGTGACTGGCCAGGGATTTGTGCAAAAGCAGGGTCGCCCGTTTGTCGGGAAAAACCTTTTCCTCCTTTTCTTGAGAATAT
>CAIWSB010000026.1 GCA_903915225.1 uncultured Candidatus Woesearchaeota archaeon | reverse complement strand
TCTTTCTGTGGAAGAGGTTTATTCTGAGTATCGAGTCGCCTGCGAAGAATACGAAAGGGATGCCGAGGACAATCCAGCAATACAGGCTTACCTTAAAGACCTTGAAACCAACGGGTACATCCTGCTCGTAAAAGGAAACGGCGAACCCTCGGTTGGGATGGAATTTCCCCCAGACCGACTTGCCAAAGCCCTAAAAGAAAGCCTAAAGCAAGCGCTAAAATCTGCATAGTGCAAGGTCTGGAGGGGGGACCCTCCCTGTACCTGAGACGTGCACAAGTGATTTTAAAGCCTTAAGCCTGTCTTGAGAGAGAGGGAGGAGAGTTAGTGCCGCCATCCACTTTCAACCTGACGCCTGAAGAACTCGTGCTTTTCCACGACTGTCTCTGCTCAAAGGTGTGCATTCGAATATTCCAAGTTCTCCTTGCGAACAAGAATCTCAACGTTTCTTCCATATCGAGAAAAGCCGGATGTAACAATGACCGCTGCATTGAACACCTCAAGAAAATGGTCAGCTTAGGCATCGTTCAAGAAGAGTTCTATGCTGGGCGGCACTCGTTCGCCTTGAAAAAGGGAAGCTTCACAGATCTTATGCAGCAAGCCATCAACCTCATGGAAAAGGATGAAGGGTGAAGCAAATTGGGAAAAAAGAGCATAAAGAGAGTTCTGGTTCACATCCCTTCACATTTTCTAGAGGAGTTTGATAGGGAAATTTCAGGGATCTACGCCAGCCGAAACGAAGCCATAAGGGCCGGAATGATCCTGGTGATAGAAGCTGAAAAAAGAAGATGCCTGGAAAAGCACAATTAGGCAAGAGACAAAGCTAAACAAACCCGCTTCAAAGATGTTTTAGTGGAGTCTTTTTTGGCACATTGGGCATAAGCCAGTTGGGCTAAGTCCTTTTATGACAAGGTCTAGGGCGCATTTATAGCAGAGGCGTATTCGACATTCTGAGCAGCAGAATGTGGCGCCGACCTTGCCGCAAGCGTCGCACGTTTTCCAAATGCATTCATTACACATTAAGATTCTTGGAAGCTTCGCTTAGAAATAAAAGTATTTCATTAGAGAGCGATTAATTCGTGATTATGGGTAGAGGTAAGATTAACTGATCAGTTTTCACCTCTATGCAGGAGATTGCTCCCTTACCCTTGTCTAAATTTGTGTGGAACTGACATGTTCTGTTGGCTATGCAGTATTCACAACTTATGAGATCTGTTTTGGTTTGGCAATCTATCGTTATTTGAGCGTACATGCTTTCTAAACCTCGAGAGAAGCAACATACCGAACGAACCTTGCTTAAAGGCAGTTTTGTACAAAAAAACATACGATTTCACATGTTTTCTAAAAGCAAAACAAAATTTGGGACTACGAGAATAGCCGCTTTCCTTCCTTTTAATTATTAGCTGAACCATAAGTTCAGGTGACATGAATGGTAAACATCATTGAGGATTGGGATGTTCTCGAAGGGTACTCAGGAGAAAAGTTGGGCTTCTACGAGCTTCTCGAGAATGATGGAAAGTTTGAGATTAGGGTTCAAACCGGGCGAGTTGGATTCAGGAGGGAGTTTGATAAAGGTGATGATCCGCTTTTGAC
>CAIWSB010000025.1 GCA_903915225.1 uncultured Candidatus Woesearchaeota archaeon | reverse complement strand
GTTGTGCTAATGTATCTTGAATCCATTAAGAACGGCCGCAGGTTCATGGAGATAGTCAGTCGGGTTATTAGAAAAAAACCGGTTATCATTGTTAAGGCAGGTTCATCAGAAGCAGGGGCACGTGCTGTAAACTCGCACACCGGTGCAATGGCTGGTGAGGACAGGATTTTGGATGCAGCAATAAACCAATGCGGTGCTATAAGGGTTAGATGCCTTGATGACCTTTTTGATGCAGCTGAGATATTCTCTAAAGTTACTGTGCTCCGCAATAACAAGCTGGCTATTTTAACAAACGGTGGTGGGCTTGGAGTTATTACTATTGATAATTGCGTTTCTTGGGGAATACCTCTTGCCACAATTTCTGACGATCACCGTGCCAGGATTTCAGCAATGCTGCCCTGTGGAGCCCAGATAGGTAACCCGGTGGATATTGTTGGGGACGCTGATGCTCAACGCTTCAAATCTGCTCTACGGATACTTCTAGGTGATAGGGAAATAGGGATAGTTATGGTAATAGTATCGCCACAAAGCATGACGGAGATAGTCGAAACTGCTGATGCGATAATTGACCTCTCCAAAAAGGCCAAGAAACCAATTATAAGCAATTTTATTGGGAAAGAGAAAAAGATGAGGATTGCCCAAGAAATCCTTAATGATAGCGGCGTCCCAATCTTCGAGTTCCCAGAGGATGCCATTAATGCCCTTAGGCTGCTAAACCAGTACAATGTTTTTCTAAGGGAAAAACCCTTACCCGGCGTAATGTTGGGTTTTGATAGGCGTAAAGCTTCGAGAATATTAATGAGGGCCAAGCAGGAGAAGCGCACCCAGCTCACACTTGAGGAGGGATTTAGGTTGCTCGATTTGTTTAAACTTCAACTCCCAAGTCAAATTTTCTCAAACAAAACCCGTGAGCACTTGAAATTCTTAGAACAGAAGAAGTGCGTTGTTCTCAAGGTTGATACTTCTGAGGTTGTTCATAAGACAGAACATAAGATGGTAAGCGGAAAGATTTCCAACCAGGAAGCCTTGCTGGCTGAGTTTGACCGGCTCTTTAGTGCTGCATCTGCTGTCACAAAAAACTTCAAGATTTGCGCGCAATCTGTTGCCGCAGGGCATGAGCTAATTGTTGGTGGTCTCAGAGACCCAAGTTTTGGTCCAGTTGTTTCTGTAGGCATGGGAGGTGTGTTGACTGAGCTATTGCGGGATGTCGGGTTTGCCATTGCACCTATCTCTGATTCACAGGTTGAAAAGCTTATCAAGGACCTTAAGGGTTATAGGCTTTTGGCTGGCTTTAGAAATATACCTCCCGCACATTTGAAAAGTGTGGTTAAAACCCTGCAGGCTCTGTCTGCGCTCTTATTGGAATTACCTGAAATTGCTGAGATTGAGATTAACCCCTTGTTTTCTGGCCAGAATGGGTCTGTGCCAGTGGATATTAGGGTGCGCCTTTCCTATTAAAATTAACGAGAATTTCTTTTTTAATGAAAGATAGTGCCGACTTTTCAATCCCTTTTATTGGCCTGATTTCTGAAAAAGCATCAAGAGCTGCAAACAAATCACCACTGGTTAAAGCAATTAGTGAATCCAGTTCCCGGGCTGTTTTGAGGTAAGTCTTTATAGTATGCTTTGAGAACCCACGGAATTCCATCTCCTCACGGGCGCGTTTTTCAACCCATCCCATAAACTGGATAAACCAGAGGATTCTTTAAATCAGTTGTTTAACCTTAACCGGATTTTTTCTCAAATCGGGAGAGGTTCATTTGCACAAAATCATGTGTAAGATGATAAAAGAATGGGGAACGCCCTTTCTTTACATAAATAAACCCAAGTGCAGCTGCCAAAATCGCCCCAAAGCAATCGTCAATTAGGTCCAGCATAGTGTCAGAAAGTGACGCTAGCTGCATATTGGTCTTAAAAAAATTGTCAACGCCAAACTCATATATCTCCCATAAAGCCCCCAATGCGAGGGCGAAGCAAAAAGTGAACAATGCCACAAAAATTGGGCTCATCTGAACTTTTTTGGATACATAAAGGACATGCACAATCAAGAAGCCCACAAACCCTAGCATGACTCCAGAGAACGTGTGCAGCATTACATCCCACCACCAAACCTTGTCATAGTACCTCAATCCGCTGCCAAGAAAAATGGAGAGGTAAATGAATAGGGTTAAAAAAAATACGAACTCCACTGGAATCAGGATTTTGCTGCGCCTCTGGAAAAAGAGAGGTAAAAGGCTGGCAATAAGAGCCAGCAAAGAGATGAACAGAAGACTCCATTTCTGCATAATAACCGCAGATATCGCTGCACCAACCAACGAGCCCTGAAGAATATAAGATATGCCAAGGAAGATTAGATGAGTAATGGATTCTGCACGTCTCATTACGCTCTTAAATTAAAGGGTTAAATAAATAACTTTCCCCAAATTTCAGGAAGCCTAATCCTCTTCGTCCAGATATCCCCGCATAAAGGCAGCTTCCTCGGGACTCATCTCATCGTCTTCCAGATCTTCATCAAAATCTGAGTAGACGTCCTCTAACCCCTCTTCTGCAATTTGGTCAGCCATCGTTAAACCCCCCATTTAGTGATTTAACTACTCATCCCTCTTCAAGAAAATTCAAAATAGTTAACTATTTAAAGATACGTTGTGTAATTTTATACACTTGGCGCCCAAGATGGTTAACGTCGATATTCTGAAGGAGATTGGATTGAGTGGGAATGAGATAGATGTCTATCTGGCCCTTTTAAAACTCAAGTCTTCCACTGCAAATGAGATATCAAAGCACAGCAAGGTTCATAGGACAAATGTTTACGATACGCTCACGGCGCTGGCGGAAAAGGGCCTTGTAAGCTATGTTGTAAAGGATGGAAAAAAATTCTTTATGGCTGAGGAACCTGAGCGTTTACTAATATTATTAAAAGAGAGGGAGGAGCGTCTCCTTGAGATTATTCCCACTCTCAAATTCATCAAATCCAAGAATGATGAGCTACCAGAGGTCAATGTTTACCGGGGCGTTACTGCTTTCAGAATGATCCTAGAGGAGCTACTTGAGCTCAATGAAACGATATACGTTTATGGAGCTCCGCCTATTGCTGTGAAAGTGCTAGGGCCATTCATTCAGGCATTTCACAGGAAAAGAATATCCAAAAAGGTCAAGATGATGCACATATACAGCCCTCAGGCGGCTACTAGGGTTGCTGAGCTCAATAGGATGAAGTACACTTATGCTAAGACAATCCCGGAACGGTTTGAATCCCTTGTTTCTGTAAATGTCTGCGGGGACATTGTTGTTTTCATGTTCTGGACAGGTGCTTCACCAAAACAGCTACCAATTATTAGGATTAAAAATAAGCTAATTGCAGAATCGTTTAGAAATCATTTCAGGTTGATGTGGGAGTTTCAACCTAACAAAAAAGACCCTAAGGTTTGAGAATCTCTTGCTGGGCTTTATTTAATCTCATCCTTACCTCTTCTTCCAGTTTTCCTCCCCAATCATAGAGCTCCCAAACCCTGTTTGAGCTGTCAATAAAACCAGTCCACTCTCCTGTTGTGAGGAACCGTCTTTCATTTTCTGAAGAGAGGTGGATAATATCTCCCGGAGTGTAAACATGTTCGATTTTGGGGACATCCCCTTCAATTTTCCACTGAGCAGGCAGTTGGAGGTAAATCTGTTCTCTTTTTGAAGGATCCCAATATCTAACAACTCCAAAGGTGATACCGCCGCTAAGTATCTGGTTTAGGGTTTCTGCACAAACCCTGCCGCTCTCCAGGAGGGGCTCACTGGCCTTAATGTAAAGCACTTCTCCCATATATTTTAAAGAGTTTGAAATTTGTTCTTTTCTTTCCCTTAGTTCTTCACGCGTCTCATAAAAAGGCAGAGATTTAAGAACCGGCTTTTTCTGAACAATTGTTCTATATATGAATTGAACTTGGCTAAACAGCGGGACCATTGAATCACCATGTTCACCAATTACAATAGCTCCCTTAACCTTTACCAAATCCCCATCCTCAAAAGGCACAAAAGATTTCTCCATTTCTTCTCTATACACATCAGTGAAATGGCTCAATAGGAGGTCCTCAAATCGGCCCCCCATATGTCCATCAGGAGATATCCCTATCTTTCTCCTCCAATCTACCTTAATCATTTTTGTAATGTATTCGAGGGGATTTGAAAAATTTAATACCACACCCTCATACCCTTCAAGGGCGTCGGCAACCTGAATAGCCGACTCAATATCATAGCGCAACATAAGCTGACGCCGGTTAGCCATTGGCAAAGCTTGAGACTCATATTTTTCCTTTATTGCTAAAATGTTGAAGTCAGTGTTACGCAGCCCCCGTAGGTTATCAACAAGCTCAAATTTTTCAGCCAGTACTTTTTCATCAGAGTAAAGAGAGCGTTTTATGTCCTCTAAAACCCCTCGGGCTTTGGCTGCTGTGCGGTTATATAGGAAAATCTTAGTCACATTCTCAAATTTTGTAAGGATTTCCCTGGCAACAGATTTTCCCAACTTACCTGTCCCAATTAATCCAGCCGTAAAGGGCCTTGTGGAGAATTGTTTTCCATTCCTATGGGGAGTACCTATCTCCCTATCCCTCATGAAAAGTCGAACCATATCATCAATGGTCTCTTTATAATCGCCTGGATTGGGCGTTATGTAGTGGGCAAAGAGAGGATAGCTGTTATTGGTATTTCCCCACGACTCACGTTCATTAATTAGAGCTAACACCTTTACTGAAGGGCTAGCACCCTTAACACGATTGAGGAGTAGGGTTACATAAGAGGGCTCAAGAGGCTCTCTCATATCAAGGACAATCGTGCTCACTGGAAATATTGATGAGCCCGCCACCATACCCTCAATTGTGGCTATTTCTCTTTCAAATATTGGGGCAAACCGGGTGGAATCGATCTCAGAAGCCAATTGCTCCAAGTCCTCTTGTTCACCTGCAAACACTACTACAGTCTTAACATTACCCCCCTTATCCATGGTTTTTCCCCCTAAAGAATACCTTCCTACTTAATAGTAACTATAAGCTCATTTAAAAACATTTCCCATTTTTCTGGAGAGAGAAGGGAAATTCACAATGGCAAAATTTAAATACCCTCCAGAATAAACTGATTACATGAAGTTTGCTTCAATGGATGACGTGAGCCAGTTAACCATTGGCCTGGTAGGCTCGAAGGCCCTGGAACTTAAAAAGTTAAATGAGCTCAGGTTAAATGTCCCCACTTTTTTTGTTGTTACGCAGGAATTCTTTGACGCTGTTATTGAAACAAATGATGCCAAGGTGAAATGGGAGTATCTTTCAACAAAGCTGGCTGCTGAGGGTTCTGCAGCCGTGCTTGAGCAGCTTGCGTCATTAGTGGCTTCATTGAAGATACCTGAGCCCCTTGTTGATGAGCTTTACAAGAGGTATTACAAACTGAGCTGCGAGCCCAACATAAAAAGCGCCTTTGACTTGATTAGGTCACAGCGGGAGGTTTTTGTGGCAGTTCGGTGCTCTGACCCGAATCCGTTGTTGGACACATATACCAATATCCGTGGGCGGGATGAGTTGATTAGGGCGATTAAACTCTGTTGGGCTTCCTATTTCACAGTAAAAGCCTTTGAATTTAGGCAGCGCTTCCCTACAAAAGAGCCAATTGCAGTAATTCTCCAGAGAATGATCCTCACTGAAAAGGCTGGAGAAGTTGATATGCATGACCTGGGCTTGCTGCGTGTAAGGGGTTATTGGGGGCAAACTGGTTTTCTTAGCCAGATAAACCCAGACATTTATTTTGTTTATACCAGCGGCAATATAGTTTCTTCAAAGACAATTGGGCTCCAGCGCGAGATGTTCCTTTTGGATAAAGGACGGGAATCATTTGTGAAAAAGACCCTTCCTGAAGAAGCCTATGGAACCCAAATCTTCGAAGATAATGAGATAATTGAGATAGCTAAGCTGGCAGTGAGGGTGCGTAATTCCTTGGGAGATGTTTCTCTGGAGTTTGGAATCTCAGAAGGTAGGTTATTTGTGGTTAATGTTAGGCGTCGCTTGCCAAAACCTGTTGTTCAAACAGCTGAGCCCCCAGCTGAACAAAAGCCAAGTGAGGAAAAATCTGCTGAAATAAACTCGCCTGTTTTTGAACATGTCGAAGAGGTTGTTGAACAAGAGCCAGTAGAGAAGATAGCTGAACAGGGAGAAAAATTTGAAGAAGATAAAGTTCCTGAACCAATAAGGATTGAGGTTTCTTCAGAAGAGAAGGGAATTTTAGAGAATATTCCCACAGATGAACCTGAGGATTTCATTGCCGAGGATATTATTGATTCTCCCTGTGAAATAACTGAGTCCTCTCTTTATGGAAGAGAAAATTTAGTTGATAAAATTTTCTTGAAATACGAGATAATTAATCCTAACTTAAAGGAGGTTCTGGAACTTTTAAAAAAGGACCTTAAAGAGGTCTTGGAGAAAAAAAATGGGACGGGGCCGGCCGCCAAATAGTGAAATAAGGCAGAGGATTGTTGAAATCCTGCACTATCTTCAGAAAGAATACGGCTACAATATCTATAAGATTTACAGCCAAATTTTTCCCAAGGTTTCCATGAGGGTTGTCTATTATCATCTCAATAAAGGGTGTGAGCTAGGGATTTTTGAGATGGAAAAGGTCATCATTGAGGGGAATTACAGCTGGGGGAATACTGCGGAGAAGGTTTTCTATACTCTTGGTGCCAAAGCCATGGTTGTGGGAGTGCCCGAGGTTACATCCTTCTTTGAGAAAAAGGCCTTAGAAAAGCATTCTAATCAAAGGAACAATAAGTAGCAGCAGCAGCAGTAAAACGCAAGCCTGGTTAATTAGCTTCCAAACAGCGAAACTCTTTTTCTCGTCTTTAATTAGCCAAGTTGTGACCGTTTGCACTAATCTTGCCCCATCTGTTATGAAGATTGGGAATAGGTTGACAAGCCCAAGATTCAGGCTGATGAAATACAACCAGAAGAACAATTCGCTTAGCCATCTAAAGACATGGAATCCAATTGTAGATAAAATGGTGGAATATTTTGGTTTCTCAACAACTTCAATTACTGTAATCCCCATAAACCCTCTAGTTGCATTATTTGGGTTTTGGATAGAGGTGAAGTCATAATCCTTTCCTTCGTTGGAAGTTAGTGTAACAGCCTGCCCCTGCTTAAGCTTAAGTGAAAAATTAATGAACTGCGCTATGGATGTTATGTGCTCTCCGTTAATTGCAACAACCCATGTATTGTCAGGCAATCCGGCAAGCTTTGCAGGAGTAGTGCTATTTGTTGGGGAAATTATTAGGCCGGATTCCTTTGTCATAGAGCTTGCTATTGGCGCAAGTACAAATCCCAAAATCGCCAGGAACACAAGGCTGGTCACAATGTTAAAGAAAGGCCCTGCAGCAAACTCGGCATTTTGGGCGAACGGTGGAGCCTTCTTGAGCTTGTTCTCGTCAGGCTCAACAAAAGCTGCAAGTATCGGGCCAAAGAAAGCAATTCCAGTTGACTTTACAGGTATCTTGAAAACCCTGGCAACAACACCGTGGGAAAACTCATGGATGACAATTATGACAAAAAGGGAAATCCAGCCAATTAGTAATGGGAACTTAATTCCGGTGCCGGCAATTGGAAGGCCAGGCAGGACCGGGGCAACACCAATAGCTGTTGAAGATATCAAAACCTCATAAGTTCGTTTTAAAAGCTCCCATGTAATCCAAACAACTCCTAAAAAACCAACAATCAAGGAAGGCCAGCAGAGGGCTTTGATAAAACGCTTGTATTTGGCGAGGCGGTTAATAATTGCTAAACCATGCTTAGTTCTGTAAAGATAGATAAATTTAGCCTCTTGGTCAAACTTCTTTCGATTGAGGTAAACAACTGCTGCAACCAAGACATAGAACAGTAAAACCCACTTGTATTCAATGAGAAACCCCAAAAGACTCATTTTTTCCTGAGTGGCCTAAGTGAGCGCTGCGCACACTTCCTACAGGCAATCCTTCCGCCAGCCACTTTGAGAACAGGAGCACGCATTTTGGTCTTGCAATTCTTACAAACAAATACCTTGTGGAATAATCTCGCCTCAGCTTCTGGGAATTTTGACATTTTATTTTACCTGCTTCATTACCTTCTGACCGGCGAGTTCCCAATAGAGCACTGAAATTCCCTCAGTTATAGTTCCTACCAGCTCTTCAGGGATGTCCATGTCAAAGGTCTCAAAGGTCTCGACGTCCATAACGTTGGCCTTGTTTCCAGTTACAGATAGCACCTGGGCATTTCTTTTGTCCACCATTGGCACGTTAATCTTATCGTGGCCTGGCTTGACGATAACCCTTTTCTTTTCATCGATTAGGCCTATGGCCGAGATTCTGACCTTGGCATGGCCGTGCTTACCTGGCTTGGATATCTGAATATCAACAACCTTGCAGGGGGCATCATCTATTATTACATTGGTGCCTTTCTTCACCTGCGTTATCTCCATCTGCTTTGATTCCATGAACGTCACCTCTTGATTTGAATTTTGAAAATCTTTATAAAGCTTGTGGTCAGCGCTCTATTTTGAACCTGTAAAGGTTGAGAGTGGACTTTATATGGGCCCTTAGCTCCTCGGTATCAGCATTAAGTTGGGCCTGGTATTTCTGAGTGTAACTCCTGAAGAAAAACTTGTCATAAAGCGTTCGAATGAAATAATAGAGGGGTTGGTGGTCAAACCTGTCTTCATAGTCGGTCACCATAAATCCCTCAGTCATGATGTTAATCTTGCCTTTGTTCATCTTTACAGGGTGGCCATCTATTTCAACCATCATCTCAACGATATTGTACATCCTAACGTGGATTCTTACTATTAGCTTGATATAATCCGTAACTTTTTTCCAAGGCTCAAAAAGCCATTCAATATATTTCCCGTCTTTTGTGACGACCTCTTCAACTTTGACCTCAAATTTGTCAAAGCCCTTCTCCCTGAACCAATGGTCCATTGTGACATGAAGATCAGTAACACTAACAACACCCTCAAAGTTGATTTCCTTTCTTCCAGTTACAAAGTATGTCTCAGCCATTGGTGGTGTTCCTAGTCTCCCTCTTTAGGTACTGCCTCACTTTCACTTCTGGAATAGGAGTTGTATCTAGCCTCTAAATCAAGGTACTCCTTCACTTTCTGGTGAAGCTCATAAAGCTCATAATACAAAGTGTCTGAGTCTACCATATCAATTTCTTTCTTGATAATGTGCTTATTAATAAAATTTCTTAATGTTAAGAAGAATCTGGATGTCTGCCACCTGTCCCAGCCAAGCTCGTTTGCATAGCCGGTTTCAATGAAACTTGAGAATTTGATCTTTAGCCGGACATCTATCATCTTAACTACCTTATCCCCCTTAAGGACCTCAACATCCTTATTCTTAAACATATGAAAGTGAATATTTATCCTATCTCTCTTATACGAAGTCTTTTTCCTCCGACAGTCAAGCTTAATCTCAATTTCAGGGGGCTTGAATTTGTGGAGGTCCTCATACACCTGAAATTTACGGTATCGAAGCCACTTACACACCAAATTGTAGAGCCCCTCAAAATCCACAACACCAATATACCTGATAATGTACTCCCAGTTGTGGAAGTCCTTAGTCATAGGAGGGAGAACCAAATCAGGGGCGGGAACCTTCGCTTCATGCATGGATTTAACCGAGAATATTCACTATTTAAAGCTTTCGTAATCCCGTTGACGGCACTCCCTGCAGAGGAAAATGCCATTCACGTCCATAAGGCTTCTGGATTCGTTGCCGCACATCCCACACTTCCCGGGGGTCTTTTTTCCGCCAACTGGTTTTTCTGAGGCTTCCCTAATATCAATCTTATCAACCATGATGTCGAAGAGCTCTGGCTGAATCTTTAAGACATCCTTTAAGGTTAGGAAGCCCACTAGCTTGTCCTTCTGAACAACAGGCAAGTGCCTGATATCATTATTCCTCATCTTCATCAGGGCATCATAGATATCTTGGTTTGGCGAAATTGTAACCAACTTTGAAACCATGATATCTTTAGCCTTTAATTTGGCAGGGTCTTTGCCCTTGGCAACAGCCTTTCTCACAATATCCCATTCAGTGATAATCCCCTTGAATACGTCTCCATCTTTAACCAGAAGGCTGCCTATTTCCTTCTTGTCCATTATTATTGCACAATCCTTAAGGGTAGTTGTAACTGAAACAGAAATAGGGTTATAGGTCATCGCATCAGAAACTTTCACACCCGTTTTCATTCTTCTCAGTATGTTTTTATGGTTTTAAAAGATTATTGAAAAGAAAAATATATTTTAGAAAATACCTGTTGCAGTATTTATCTGCGTACAAGTATTTCCACATCCTTGCCAAAGTGCTTCTTCAGGTCCTCGAAAAGCGTTTCCTTGATGAAGGCACGGTCAGGCAGTTTCTCCTCTGTAATGGCCTTGTCCATCTCTTCAATTGAGGATTTTTTGACATTAATTATTCGGCCGTCCTTGATTGCTGCTTTGGCAACCTCCTTGGTTTTTGCTTCGAGGTCGAACACGATAAACGCCTTATCGTCCAGCAAGAGGACTTCCCCAAATTTGGAACCGTGCTTAACATGAATCCTGCATTTCTCAATAGAAAGCCCCTTAATCATTTGGATGTAGTCATTCAGCCTGCTAACGAGGGCAGCAGTGTCCTTCTTGGCAGTTGCAATTTCTGCCTTGGTTAATTTCCCCTTCTCGTAATTATTGTAGAAATCAACCAGGTCCTTGAACATCCTGTGGAACTTTGATTCCAGCTTGCCTTTATCAACCAGATCTTTAAGTTTGGGGACCATCTCGTTGTCCTTAGCATACTCAAACCCTTCCAGCCTGAGCACTTCCCGGACCATTGAGCTTACGTCTTCATAGTCTTTCTTAACGCTCTCCCTCTCCTTTCTCTGCCTCAGGGCATTGAAGAGCTCCTGGATGCGCTTAAGGTAATCCTCTGCGTCGGTTATCAGCTGATCAGCCTCCTTGCCTGCAAGGTCCTTTATTTTTCCATGTTCAAGATCTTTCCTGACTTCAATGTTTCTCTCTAAAATCTTGACGTATTTCTCTTCCAATATCTTCTCTTTTCCAACAAAGATTTCCCTCATCAGGGCAGGTGTTTCCCTGGGGGTTGGAGGAGCAATGCCGTAAAGCATAAGTGCTGCTTGGGATGGAGTCAAAATTGCCCAATATGTGTCTTCCATTCCAATCTCGTTTATTTTCTTCTTAACACGGGCAAGAATCTCTTCTCCTGAATGCATGTATAGGTCAATTGCCTCTTCAGAAGGCCTGATTTTTCCCATCTTCAAAAGCTGCTTCCAGGGTAGGAAAATACCTGTGT
Organism: uncultured Candidatus Woesearchaeota archaeon; assembly: GCA_903915225.1. Lineage (GTDB taxonomy): Archaea > Nanobdellota > Nanobdellia > Woesearchaeales > B29-G15 > B29-G15. The sequence continues at coordinate 20,070 of CAIWSB010000025.1, read as the reverse complement.
CATGCAAGGGTATGCCGTCCCTGAGGAAGGTAAAGATTATTGGGTTGGCCTCACGCACGGACTCCCAGAAGTCAGTTAAAATATAGACCTGGATATTGAGTTTATTCCTTATGCCAGTCATCTCTCCTGCTTCAATACCCATTGTTATGATTATTGCGCGCAACTTCTCCTTAAGCTCGTACCTAGTCATTCTTTTGACGTCAGTATCATCAATTACAATAAAGACATCAATGTCTGATTCAGGTGTTGATCTGCCCTGCACAATCGAGCCTGCAAGAACATAACTGACAATGTAGCGCTCGAATTTCTTGACAACCATTGTCTTGTGTATCTCTGCAATTTTAATTGCAGCCAAAGTCCCTTTATCGTAAATAGTATGGGACATTGCTATGAGCCTCAAAATGTCATACTTCTGGTCTAGGCAGTTTCCCCACAGCTCGGTAAGTATCAAAACTTGCGGAACAAGGTTGGGGTTAATCTTCTGGCCAATCTCGTGGATTATTGCCTCAAGCTTAGCCTTGAGCTCTGCCTTGGCCATTGTCTTGCTGTCAGAATCATCGATAAGCACAAGCACATTTATCTGGTCCTTATTGGGCTGATTCTCCTGGGGTGGCTGTTGCTGCTGCTGCATTGTCGGCCCGGCGGGCGCAACGCCAGCCATTTCCGGGGGCGGCAAAAGCGCAATACCAACAACATAATTATCAAATTTCTTCATAACCTCATCCTTGAAAGTGTCCAATTCCTTCTTGATTTTCTCGAGCTTTTCCTGAGCCTCTTTTGGGAGTTTGTCGAGAATCTCCTTAATCCTTGGGTCTTGTTCACCAGAATTCTGAATTTTGTCTTTCTTCTTGCTCATTAGTATCACCTGTGGATTTTTAAGAACTGGCGACGATATATAAACCTTTTGGTTTTTTACTCAGTAGTGGTAGTAAAAGAGGCTCGACGGAACCGAAAAGTATTTAAATTAGCTGTATTTACTAGTTAGTAACAACAAAGTTATATTAATCATAACAACAACAAAAAATAAGAGGTGGTCGTAAAATGGCAAAACCAGCAAATGCGGGGGGAGCGCCTGCTCCTAGACTAAGTGGACTAATAGATAATTTGGGCGGTTCGCCTTTCAATGCTAGCCTTCTAGAAAGGCAGATTATTGAATCAACCAACTCGTCCCAAATACTTGAAGGACTGTTACAGTCAGTAAGTTACGCTGAGCTTATGAAGCTAACTGCTGGCAAAGACCCGTCTAGCAAAGATTATTTTAAACTAGGTAAGTCAGATGTTGAAAAACTACTGGACGCAATCGAGAAGGGCGTAGGTGATACCTTTGGCAAAATTTATTATGGAAAGAAAGCCAAAGATCTCGGTCCAGCTGCTCTCAGAGACCTACTAGAATTGAACCTTGGATACGACAGAATGTCTCAACTCAAGCAATGGACTGACAGAGACGTGAACATTGATGCTTTGAAACAGTTCACAGGAGCTCGCATCCAAGAGTTGGATAATAGGTGGTTCAGGAAGCAGATCATGGCAATTGAGGCGAACAAGGCTGACATGATTCGATATTTGGAGCCAAAATTCAGAGGTCTGCCATCACCCAAGATAATTGACCCTGCAGCTGTAACTGGTCAAGACTTGTATGGTGCCTTAATGAGCAATGATTCAAAATACCTCATGGAACAGCCATACGTCAGAGACCCTGGCAGGATAGTCACACACTGAGGTTAACTAACTTTTTTTCATAACTTATTTTCTTCATTCCCCCCAGTTGTTTTGGCCAGAGCAGTGCCACCCACTCTCTGGCTTTTTTTTATTTTCATGTTCTTCATTCCCCCCGTGACCAGGGGCTTGCCCCTGGCTCACACCCTTTCTTTCGGATAATTTTTAAACTCAATATATCTCGTTTCTCAGATGGAAGATATCCTAAAAGCCGCTGGCCGAATCTATTCAGAGAATTTTCCTCCTGAAACCTGGTTCGAGAGGGCCATATTCTACTCGTGGTATTGCGGAATCCATGATTGCGCCTTCTGCTATATGTCCTCAAAGCCTGCCCAGAAGTGTGCCATACGGAGAACTGAATCCATAATTGCAGAGGTTATACTGTGCAAATTACTTGGGTGGAAAATCGGGTTTATATCGGGGGGTGTTGGTGCTCTAGAGAAAGACAAGTTCCTTCAGCTCCTTAAAGCAATCCATCCAATTGTAGGGAAAGTTTGGCTGAACGTGGGGGCTCTTGACTTAGAAAACCTCAAAGAATATGCTCCTTATGCAGAGGGTGTTGTGGCTTCTGTTGAAACAATCAATTCTGTTCTTCATTCAAAGCTTTGCCCTTCCAAGCCAATTGAACCATATGAAAAAATGCTTCAAAACGCCCTGAAGCTGGGTTTGAAGACAGGAATGACAATAATAATCGGGCTAGGGGAAGAAGAGCAGGATTACCCTTTGCTCAAAGAGTTCATCAAAAAGAACAGGATTTCAAAGATACATTTCTATTCCTTAAATCCTCAAAAAGGCACCCCTTTTGAGAAAGCCAAACCCCCAACCAAAGAGGAGCAAGGATGGTGGATTGCCAATACGCGGGTTGATTTCCCGACGATTGACATCCAGGCGGGAATCTGGGCAGATAGGGTTAACCGGGTTGGATACCTCCTTTTGGCGGGTGCAAACTCTATCAGCAAGTTTCCTGCAACTAGAAAATTTGGCTCTAAAGAGGCAAATGAGATTGAAAAGCAGTCTGCAAATGCAGGAAGGGTTTTCTTAGGCAGTCTTACTAAGCCTCCTGTTCTTTCACTCGGAGATTTGCTGGGATGCGTAGATGAAAAAATAAAAGATAATGTTGAAGCTTCTCTTAAAAAATACCTAACTCGGATTAAACCTCAGAAACCTTTAAATAAGTCCAGCGTCTAATTACCCGAAATGGTAGATTTTATCACGCTAAAACTGCCTGATGGCAGCACGCACAAAGCCAAGAAGGGTGAGACTGCATTAGATGTAGCCAAAGTTCTTGGGATTGAGAAAGGCGCCCTCGCAGCAAAACTGGGAGAAGAAGTACTTGACCTTTCACGCCCTATTGAAACTTCCGGAGATTTTCAAATACTCACATTTCAGGACAAGCTCGGCAAAGAGGTTTTCTGGCACTCCTCAGCCCATGTGCTGGCTGCTGCCATTAAGAGGCTATTTCCAAACGCCCAGCCGACAATTGGACCCTCAATTGAGGAGGGATTCTATTACGATTTCCACAACCTCCAAATCAGCAACGACGACTTCCAGAAGATTGAGATAGAGATGAAGCGGGTGATAAAGGAGGGCTTAAAATTTGAGCGTGAGGACATCACCCAGGCAAAAGCTAAGGAGCTTTTCAAGGGCAATAAATTCAAGCTTGAAATGGCTGAGGAACTGGACAAGCCCTCGATGTACAAGACCGGGAGTTTCATTGACCTGTGTTGCGGCCCGCACATTCCACACACAAAACTCATCGGTGCAGTTGCCTTAACAAAACTCTCAGGCGCTTATTGGCGTGCAGATGCAGAGAAAGAGCAGTTAACGAGGGTTTATGGAATCTCATTCCCAACAGAAGAGGAGCTAAAGACTTACAAAACGAGAATAGAGGAAGCTGAGCGGCGCGACCACAGGAAGCTAGGGCAACGCCTGGATATTTTCAGCCTCCATGATGAGGGCCCTGGATTTGTGTTCTGGCACCCGAATGGGATGATTATTTATAATGAGCTAATGGATTTCTGGCGCCAGGAGCACAGGAAGGCGGGTTATCAACAGGTTATGACTCCAATCATACTCAAAAAGCAGCTCTGGCTCCAGTCAGGGCATTGGGACCATTACAAGGAGAATATGTATTTTACCCAGATAGATGGAGAAGAGTATGCAGTCAAGCCAATGAACTGCCCAGGCGGAATCCTGATTTACAAGACAAACAAGCACAGCTACCGCGAACTCCCCATAAGGATGGCAGAAGTAGGTCTGGACCACAGGCATGAGCTTGGTGGCGTCCTCCATGGCCTCTTGCGAGTCCGTGCGTTCTGGCAGGATGATGCCCATATCTATTGCCTACCTGAGCAAATGGAAGACGAGATAATTGGGGTAGTTAAGCTGATTGACAAGTTCTACAAGACCTTTGGTTTTGAATACGCAGTTGAGCTAAGCACTCGCCCAGACAACTTTATGGGCAAGATTGAGGACTGGGACCGGGCTGAGGCAACGCTAAAGAAAGCCATGGACAAGATAAAGATGGGCTTTATAATAAAGGAGAAAGATGGCGCGTTTTACGGGCCAAAGCTAGACTTCCACATCCGCGACTCGCTAGGCAGGACATGGCAATGCGCAACCTGCCAGTTGGATTTCCAGATGCCTGAAAAGTTCGATTTGAGATATATGGGAGAGGATGGCACTGAAAACCACAGGCCTGTTATGATTCACAGGGTTATTTATGGCTCAATGGAGCGATTCATTGGTATACTAATTGAGCATTTCGCAGGCAATCTTCCGCTCTGGGTTTCACCTTACCAGGTAAGAATTCTCACGGTTGGCGAAAAGTTCAACGACTATGCATTTGCTGCCAACAAAAAACTCTTTGATGAAGGAATAAGAACTTCTGTCGATGATTCAGCCAATACCATAAGCAAGAAAGTTAGGGAAGCCCAGATGGATAAGGTGAATTATATGATTATCGTTGGCGAGAAAGAGGCTGAATCAAACACATTGGCTGTACGCACAAGGGATGGCAAAACAACTTACGGCATGAAACCTGAGGAATTCCTAAAGCAGATGAAGGAAGAGATTGAAACAAGAAAACTCTAGCTTTTCTTTAGAACGCCCATTGCCTGCAGAGCCATATCATTGTAATAAACATCTGGACTAAAAAAAGAATAGCCACTGGCGCGATTGAAGGTTCCCAGCAAAACTGGGCTTGCAATCACGTAAAGTGAGCCCCCAATTGTAACACCCTCATTAACTAGGCTATGAAAGCCCAAGCCAAATAATACTATCCCTGGGACCAGAAACAAGAGGTTCTTACCCTTATGGAGCCAATACCTTGTATTCATATCTTGGATAACGGTTTCTTCATTTCCCTTTGCAACATTTAGCTGGGCCATAATCTCAAGATGGCTAAGAGGAGGCAAAATATAAGAAACAGGCCCAGGACGAGTCATTACAACTGTTGATTTCCCAGAGAAATATCTTATCAGGCCTTTCTCATAAAATTTCAAATACCCTAATTCCCGAAACCGAGCCTCAAGGTCATTCCTGAATGACAAAGGTATCATTTCATTACACCTATTTTTTAGGTTTAAATTTTTTATGTTATTCCTGTTTTTATACCACAAACCCAACCTCCGGGCAAACTATTTAAATCAAACCCGATTGAAAAGCCTGATATGCTGGAAAAACTAAGCAGTTCCTTGAGGGGGACACTGGAGAAGATATCCAAGGCCTTGTTCGTGGATAAGAAGCTGATAAATGAGCTAGTAAAAGATATCCAGAAGGCACTAATTGACGCCGATGTCAATATCCAACTTGTCCTGCATCTCTCAGACAAAATTCGTGCCAGGATGATTGACGAGAATGTCCCCTCAAATGTTTCAAAAAAGGATTTTCTGATTAAGGTAGTTTACGAAGAGCTAATTGCCTTAATGGGCGGCGCAGAAAAAAAGCTGGAGATAAAAAAAAAACCAACAGTCATCATGCTTGTCGGCCTCTTTGGCTCCGGCAAGACAACCACGGCAGGCAAGCTGGCCAAATATTATAAGAAATACGGTTTCAGGGTCGCAGTGCTCCAAACAGACACGTATAGGCCTGCAGCATTTGAACAACTGGAGCAACTTGCCACCAGAGTTGGAGTTGATTTCTTTGGAATTAAGAACGAGAAGAACCCTCAGAAAATATTCAAGACGTTCCTGGAAAAGCTCAGCAAGTATGATTTGGTTATTGTGGATACAGCTGGCCGTGACGCCCTTTCAAAGGATCTCATTGAGGAGATAAGCGCGCTCGCAAAACTCATAAAACCTGATGAGAGGCTTTTGGTCATCTCGGGCGATATTGGACAAACAGCCCAGCATCAGGCAGATGAGTTCCATAAGAGCTGCAATGTATCTGGTGTCATCGCAACAAAAATGGATGGCACTGCAAAGGCAGGTGGTGCTTTAACTGCCTGTGCAGCCACTGGCACCCCAATTGTGTTTATTGGTGTTGGAGAAAAGATAGCGGATATTGAGCCTTTTAGGCCAAAGAACTTTGTCGGCCGTCTTCTTGGAATGGGGGATATTGAGGCACTTTTGGAAAAGACACAGGAGGCAATTTCTCAGGATAAAGCCGAGGATTTAAGCAAGCGTGTGCTTAAGGGGGAGTTCAACCTAATTGATCTCTATGAGCAGATGTCTGCACTTAAGAACATGGGTCCTCTAACAAAGGTTATGGATATGATACCAGGCATGTCAAAGCTCAAGCTACCTCAAGAAGTGCTAGAATCCCAAGAGGGTCAACTGGAGAAATGGAAGCATGCAATGGATTCAATGACCCAGGAAGAACTCGAAGACCCCGTGGTAATTACACCAGCTAGGATTGACCGTATAGCTCATGGATCAGGAACCCCTTCTGCAGATATTAGACAGCTAATTAAGCAATACAAGAAAAGCAAGAAATTAATTAAAATGCTCAAGGGAGGGGGTCAGGGTGTTAGCGAAAAGAACCTTCAAAAAATGATGAAAAGGTTCGGCGTCAATTCTTAGACTAGAGTTTTAACAACTAGTCCAATTATAAAACCAATGACCAATCCCAACAGGAAATCCACAAATTCCTCCTTCACAAATGCCACCATAGATTTTGGCTCTTCACTGGAAGTTGGATTCTCAGCTTTTAATTCGCCGATGCGCTGATGCAAAAGCCTGAACATCTGATCTTGTCTTTTCACGTTAATAACACGGTCAGCAAGTATCCCATCGCCTACAGAATATTTCAGCCAAGAGGCAAAATCATTTCTCCCTTCACTTACATGGTGGGAGAAAACATCAGCACTCATATTTTTCAATGCAGCAAGCAATTCGCCCAAATTTCTAACTGTGCCCCCGTCCTTTAAACGGAAAGTCTCACTATCATTTACATCGCTAAGCAGATCTAAACCTTTCATTCATATCACCCCTTTTTGGCGTGCGCAATTGTACTATGCACACTCAAACCCACCTTTGAGCTAAAGGCCTTTTCACACTTATCACACTTATACTTTTTAATTTTTTTGGTTTTCTGCCTCCCCAACAGATCTTTTAATAATATAATATGGAACTTTTGCCTGTCTGATGTACTTCTAAGCTTTTGTGCCAAAATCTTTTCTTCAAACACAAATTCTGCCCAATTAGCAAAATCATTCTTGTCAGGATTCACATGAGAACGGAAAAGCTCATCTGAAAATTCATCCAGCCTAAGCGCTAGCTCTCTTAAGTTCTTTAGTATCCTTCCATCCGCAAGGAAAAAATATTTCTCTGGTTTAACCATTTGCCTCACGCTTAAACTTCAGCCGGAACTCTTCTATCTTTTTACCCTTTAATGGCTTCTTGCTGATAGCCTCAATCCTCAGCAATAGGTCATTAAGGATGTTCATGAAATTGATAAAGGCATCATATGGTGTGTCATAGGGGTTAAAGTACTTGTGAACGTCCCCATCATTAAACCATTTTGTGCACATGTAATAAAAGTGGTCTGAGGTTTGGAGTTTTCTCCAGTCTTCAATAATTCCTGCATCCTTTGTTTTGAGCACTTCATTCCTGATTTCATAGATATACTCCGCAGCAGCCTTCTGGATATCATTGCCAACCCAGGCGCTAGCATCCCTTTCAACATCGGCCCAGGAGATTATTTCTGGGCTGTTGAAAACACCCAATGGCTTATACCTGGCGATGGCCTCTGAAGGTGTAACAAAATCATTGTCCTCGAACTTCAAAATCTCTTCAGGGAGATGCTCCAAGAACTCAAATATGCCTGTCTCTGGCCATTGGTGCTCCCCAAATGTCTCATAATCCATGAAAAGGTTCACCACATTGCCATTACCGTTTGCCTTGTTAACCCAACGAGCAAACTTTGGCGCAGTTAAGGGGAATTCCCCCCAGTCATGGTTAGAGAACCGGAAGGCAATGTCGTCTGAAAGCCTGTAATTCTTCAGCAGCAACTTCACCTTATTTTTACCAGGTGAAGAGTAGATAAAGTTTGGAGAGCGCCATCCAAGAATCTTATCAGCTCCTTCGGCAAGTATGCCACGGTAGCCCAAATCCCCAATCATTTCAGCAAGCTCATTGTTGTAAATAAGTTCAGTGTTCCTAAAAACACTTGGAGTTTGGCCGAAAAGCCTCTTTATTTTGTTCTGGTGTTGCTTAACCTGCGCAACAAACTCGGGTTTTGAGAAAAGGAAGGCTAATGAATGGTAATATGTCTCAGAAATTAGCTCAACGTGCCCTGATTTAACCAAGGCCTTGAATGAGTCCAACACCTCAGGATGCAATGCCTCAAACTGCTCAAGCACGACACCTGAAAAGCTAAAACTGACTTTAAACTCGGGATGCCGTTTGAACAAATCCAGCATTAGACGATTTGTCGGGAGATAACATTTCTGGGCAACCCTCTCAAGGATTTCCTTATTGCCTCTAGCGTCGAAGTAATCATGGTTTTTACCAATGTCAAAAATCCTGTATTTCCTCGCCCTGTTAGGCTGATGTACCTGGAAGTAAAAGCAAACAGATACCATGTCAGCTCATCAACTCCCTATACAATTTAACCAATTTATTCGCAGAGTCATTCCAGGTTATCCCCATTACCTCCTTGAACGCTAGCTTTGACATCTCTTCGCCAACCTTCTTGTAATTTAGAACTCCTATTATCATATTGACCATTTCGTCAACATCCCAGAAGTCCACCTTAAGGCAATTCTTGACAACCTCAGAAACACCTGACTGCTTCGAGATGATAACTGGCGTTCCGTTCTTCATCGCCTCGAGGGGGGAAATTCCAAAAGGCTCGGAAACAGAAGGCATAACATACAGATCAGCCATCTTAAAGGCTGCATCAACCTCTTTTCCCCGCAAAAATCCGGAGAATATGACATTCTTTGATATGCCCAATTGGGCTGCCTTTTCAACCATGGATGGCATCAAATCACCAGAGCCGGCAATCACAAATTTTACATTTGGGTCTATTTCAAGCACCTTCTTGGCAGCCTCTAAAAAGTAGCCTGGCCCCTTTTGGATAGTAATCCGCCCAAGGAATAACACAACCTTGTCAGTCCATTTCAGATTTACATGGTCATCCCGCTGTTCCAATTCCTTTCCTTCTCCGAAGTTGACTGCATTGTATACAACCTTCACTTTCTCATCGGGGATGCCATAGTGGCGCACAATCATGCCCTTGGTAAAGTTACTTACAGCAACAACCTTGTCTGCACGGCTCATCGCCTCTTTTTCAATGTCATAAATTATCTGATTGGGGAACCCAGCAGTGCGATCAAATTCAGTGGCATGGATTTGCACAACCAATGGTTTTCCAGAAACCTCTTTTGCAGCCAAACCTGCCTTTGCGCACATCCAGTCATGGGCATGGATAACATCAAATTTAAACTTCATTGCAATTGCCCTAGCAAGCTCAGTGTATCTTTCAACCTCTTCCATAAGGTTACGGCCATAATTTGGCTCAAACCCGGATCCAACCTGGCCAATAGAACCCAATTTTGAGTATTGTTCAAAATTGAGGTAAGGCGTTAAATTTGAGGCCACTTTTATCTCGCGAAAGTTGGGTGTAATGAAGCGGTCTGCAAGAATAAGGTTGACATATTCGGACTTGATTTCAAATGGGGCTCTTGGAATGACAAAGAGAATATCAATATCTTTCTTAGAAAGTGCCTTGGTTAGGCCATAGCAGGCTGTTCCCAAACCTCCAGATTTGTATGGCGGAAACTCCCAGCCCAACATCAAGATTCTCATTTTCCCCCTTTTTTAACCAACCTCTGTTTAATCCCGGCTTTATATATAAAAATATTCCGATTTTTATTTAATAGTGGTTACGCAATTTCCCGAGAATTTTTTGATTTAATTTAACTTTTCAGTGGTGTGAAAATTATTTAAATATATCAGAAGATTTATTTACTTGATGGATAAAGGAATGCTCTTCGAAATTTCTTGGGAGGTATGCAACAAGGTCGGAGGGATCTATACTGTCCTGAAATCAAAGGCAGGTCACATTAAGAATGCTTTCAAAGAGAATTACTTCCTTGTGGGGCCATATTTTCCTGACGCCCAACAGATTGAGTTTGATGAGAAAGCCCCACCCGCTTCGCTTAAAGACATTTTTGACACTTTGCGGGATGAAGGTATAATTTGCCATTTCGGGCGCTGGTTAATCTCATCATCACCAAATGTCATTCTGGTTGACTACTCCTCTTACAAGGATAAGGCAAATGGAATAAAGGCTAGGTTTTATGAGGTTTATGGCATTGACTCCTTAGGCACAAATTTCTTTGATTATGATGAACCCATTGTTTGGGGGGTTGCTGTTGCAAGGCTACTTGAAACGTACAAATCAAAACATCCCTCTGTTAAAATAATAGCCCATTGTCATGAATGGTTGGCAGCTGGGACAGCCCTTAAGATTAAGGACCATGGGCCCAACATTAAGGTTGTTTTCACAACCCATGCAACTGTTCTCGGGAGGACCTTAGCCGCTTCTGATCCTGACTTCTACAATAAGCTGGATCAAATTAAGCCAGAAAGTGAGGCCAGAAGGCTTGGGGTGCACACAAAACACCAAACTGAGGCTGCAGTTGCCCGCTCTGCGGATATTTTTACAACTGTCTCGGATATTACAGCAATTGAAGCAAAATATTTCCTTGGGCGTGAACCGGAAATGGTTTTGCCAAACGGGCTTGACCTAGGCTCATTCCCAACATTCGATGACCTTTCGATTAAACATAAATTCGTTAAAAATAAAATAATGGAATTCCTGCTTTACACACTTTTCCCATATTATTCTTTTAACCTTGCACACACAATGCTTTTCTTTACTGCTGCCCGCTATGAGTTCCATGGTAAGGGATTGGATGTGTTTATCCGGGCTTTAGGCAAGTTAGACAAAGCATTGGTGAAGGAAGGGAAGCGCAAAACAGTTGTCGCTTTCTTTTGGATTCCCACCAATGTGCGCGGAATTAACCCTGAAATACTTGAAAATAAGACCTTCTTTGAGGATATAAAGGAAAGCGTTGATGCTGAAATCCCTGAAATTAGGGAAAGGCTTTTACTCCATACCCTTGCCGGCAGGGCAATAAACAAGGAGGACATTTTCTCTGAAGAGGCTCTTGATGAAATTCAGAAAAAACTGAAGAGATTCAAAAAGGGGGGGCAACCTCTGCTTTGCACCCATCTGATTGATGAGGCCCATGACCCGATAATCAACGCATTTAAGGCCAACAACCTGTTGAACCACAAGGACAATGCTGTAAAGGTTTTCTTATATCCAACGTACCTCAGCGGGGCAGATGGGGCACTTGACTTAACATATTATGAATGTATTCAAGGATGTCAATTTGGCATTTTCCCATCTTTCTACGAGCCCTGGGGCTACACTCCTGTAGAGGCTGCTGCACTTGGAACATGCACTGTCACAACCGACCTTTCTGGCTTCGGAAAATACGCCATGAACCACATGTTTAAGGAGCAGTCCCAAAAAGGGATTTATGTGCTTCCAAGGTTCGGTGTGAGTGATGATGAGTTCGTTGACAAGCTCTGCGATGTCATGTTGAAATTCGTCTCATTCACAAGGCCCGAAAGAATAGAAAACAAAATGGCTGCAAAACAGATGAGTGTCCAATTCGACTGGGACCATTTAGTGGAAAACTATTTTAAGGCCTATGAAATGGTATTGAAAAATGAGTGATGGAATAGAATTACGCAAGGACTATCTGCTGGAGAGGTTTTCGATAATTTCTCACAAAAGGAAGCTTCGTCCGAAGGAATACAAACAGGGTGCAAACTCAGTCAATGTTGGTAAATGCTACTTCTGCCCCGGGAATGAGGAACCTGACCTTGCCATTGGCAGCATCAATGAAAATGGGAGATGGGTTGTCAGATGGTTAAAGAATAAGTACCCTGCTTTCGATGCTGGTGAGAAGGATGGGGCTCGGAATGATGGGTTTTACTTCAAGGCTCAGGGCTTTGGTTATCATGAGGTTGTTATTGACACTCCAAAACACGGGACGAAGCTTTTTGAGCTTTCTCAAAGGGAGATTGTGAGGTTGCTTGGGGTTTACCGTGATAGATACCAGGCACTGGCTAATAGACCAGGGATTAAGTACGTTGTGCTGTTCAAAAATTCTGGGCCAAACTCAGGCGCCTCGATTGTTCATGAACACACACAGATAATTGCCCAGGGATTTATCCCAAGCCTTGTATTGGAAAAGATTGATGCTGTTCGAAGAACAAAGTCAGAAGGCTGCCCTTACTGCAAAATTATTAAGCAAGAGGCGAAATCACCAAGAGTTATACTCCTTGACAAGAATTTTGTGAGCTTCGTGCCCTTTGCTCCTAGGTTTGCTCACGAAGCATGGCTCTTCCCTAGGAGGCATGCCCAAAGCCTTTCTGAGCTCGATGCCAAAGAGCTAGAATCACTGGCTCTAATGCTCAAGCACATACTTAGAAGGGTTGATAAACTCACAGATTCTTTTAATATTTTATTTTATTCTTCGCCAAAAAAATCTGACGGCCTCCATTTCCATGTGGAGATAACACCAAGAACCTCTGCATGGGCAGGGTACGAGTTCGCTTCCCAAGATTATATCATATCTTCACCTCCAGAGGAATCGGCAAGGTTTTACAGGGCTTAAAATGGTGGCTGTGAATTACGTGCTTGGAATAAGAAAGAATGCTCTTAAATTTGACGCCGACGAGCCCAGGTTTATGGTTCTCAACAAGAACAACTGCTTTTTCACATTTTCTGAAAAAACCCGAAGTAGATATGATGGCTTTTTAGTAAAATTAGGCAATAATCTTATTAAGGTTGTCGACGAATTCACACCAGAGGTTGGTGGAGGAGTTTTAGCCATTAATCATGCGGGATACAAGGTTGAGGTTGTTAGAGCCAACCTCAAGGAAGAATTCTTCCTACCTGAAGGTTACAGGTCATTCGCAATTACTCCAAACCACAAGATCAAGGGCAAATTATGGTTTGATGTTAAGGGTATTTTTGATAATGACGAATGGGGGAGAAATTATCGCATTGTTACACAAGACCCCATTACACTAATTGAATTCACAAAATCCAATGGGCAGTTGACACTTTATATTGCCGTAAGTGCAACGCTTAAACAAAAGGAAGAATGGCGTGAAGTGGCTTACAAATTTGACCAGGCTAGGAACTCGCCACCCTTTTCCAGATATGTTTACTCTCCTGGAATTTTTGAATCAGAACAAATAATCGTGAGTGTTGGTGGAGACCCCGAAGATGCACTCAAAGAAAACCAACATGTTAAGAATAATTTGATTAGGCTCAAGGCTAGAGAAAAAGAAATTTTTTTTGCCAATGTAAAACGCAAAGGGGCCTCCGAACAGGTTGAGGCAGCCTTCAACCTTTCCAGGTATTATCTTACAAAGCTGGCATCTGCTAATGGTGTTATTGCAGGTCTTCCCTGGTTCTCAGAGATTTGGAGCAGGGACGAGCTTATTTCATTTGGGGGATTACTAAGCATGGGTATGGAGGATTATGTCAAGCCTCGGCTCCTCCATTATTTGGATGTGGTTCAACAGGATGGCCGGCTAGCCACAAGGGAAGGCGCCCCTGAAAACAACGACAGCGCTGGTTGGCTTTTCAAACGCACTTTGGATTTTTATCTTGAAACAAAGAACAAGTCAAAAGCCTCCAAGTTCTCCCAAAAGGAATTGGAATTACTGCTGGCTCGATGCCAGGCAGCGTTGAGTTCTCTCAATAAATACTTCACACAAGATGGATTAGTAGTGAACCAACCTGGTGAAACCTGGATGGACTCTTTGCCTCGTTCTAGAGCGAGGATTGAAATCCAGGCATTAAGGCTGCCTCTCCTGGAAATCCTAAGGCTGCTTACTAAAGATACGGTCTTTGTGAAAAAAGAGAGGGAACTGGCAGAGCTGTTTAAATCAAAATTCCTGGTTAACGATAAGCTTATCGATGGACCTGATGATCATGTGATTCGCCCAAATATCTTCATCGCAGCTTATACGAGCCAAAAACTGCTTACCCAAGTTGAGTGGAGGAAAGCCTTTATCAAGGCATTCCACGAGCTCTGGAACGATTGGGGAGGCCTTGCCACTATTGAAAAGTCTTCAGGTGATTTCCACGCCAAGCACTCAGGTGAGGATTCATCAAGTTACCATAACGGGGACTCCTGGTTCTTTCTCAATAACATGGCAGCACTTACACTTCGCAGGATGGAAATGCCGGGTTTTTCCCTTAAGATTTCCAAGATATTAGAGGCTTCAACAAAGGAGATTCTTTCTTTAGGCTGTCTTGGGTGTGCTGGAGAGCTCTCCTCATCAGCTGTGCTTGAGTCCAGAGGCGCTTGGCTTCAGGCCTGGAGCTGTGGCACATATATTGAGTTGGTTGAGGAGATGTTTGAAGATGTTTGAGAAACATGCAAAAGATTAAAATAACTGATTCTCTTTCTTAGGGTTATGGAGGTTATTGCTGACTTACATATCCATAGTAGGTTCTCCAGGGCTTGCAGCACTGCCCTTAATATTGAAACCCTTGAGAAGTGGGCTCGGATCAAGGGCGTTGGCTTACTTGGTTCCGGAGACTTTACTCACCCCAGATGGCTCTCTGAACTTAAAGAGAATTTGAAAGAGGACGATTCAGGTGTTCTCTGGACCAAGACTGGATTTCCATTTGTCCTTCAGGGAGAGATTAGCCTAATGTATTCCCAGGGAGGGAAGGGAAGGAAAATCCATCTTGTGCTACTTGCTCCAAGTTTTAAGGTTGTGGAAAAAATAAACCAAGCACTTCTCAAAATAGGAAGGCTGGATTATGATGGGAGGCCCATTTTTGGACTCCCTGCACCTGAGTTTGTGAATCTGTTGAAATCAATCAGCGACCAGATTGAGATCATACCTGCACATGTTTGGACACCGTGGTTCGGGCTTTTTGGCTCAAAATCGGGGTTTGATTCTGTTGAGGAATGTTTTGGAAACCAAACAAAGCACATTTTTGCTTTGGAAACAGGGCTCAGCAGTGACCCTGCAATGAATTGGAGACTTAGCGGACTTGACAGGTACCAACTAGTGAGCAACTCTGACAGCCATTCTTTCTGGCCATGGAGGCTTGCGAGAGAGGCAAATGTTTTCGAGTTTCAAGACCTAACTTATGCAAACATTATCACTGCATTAAGAACCGGGAAGGGGCTTAAGCTCACAATTGAGGTTGATCCATCATATGGGAAATACCATTTCGATGGCCACCGTGCCTGTGGGATTCGCCTTTCTCCTCAAGAATCAGCAGTAACAAACGGAGTTTGCCGGGTTTGCAGGCAACCCTTGACTATTGGCGTGCTTAACCGTGTGGAAGCCCTGGCTGATCGCATGGAGGGTTTCAGGCCAACAGGTGCTCATCCATTCATTTCCCTATTGCCCCTCTCTGAAGTTATTTCCCTTGCATTGGGGACTTCATTGAACTCAAAGCCAACCTGGGCTGTTTACAATCAGCTGGTCGAAGGCCTGAACAACGAATACAATATCCTTCTAAATGCTAGCAAGCTGGAAATTGAAAGGTTTGCCTCACCGGATGTTACCAACGCAATACTTTCCGATAGGCAAGGCCAGATAAAGATTGAGCCAGGCTATGATGGGGTTTATGGCGAGCCAGTCTATGGAGCCAAGAAAGTGAGTGAGAAACCCAAGCAGACAAATGGCAAACAGCGCGGCCTTGATGAATTTATCAAGACTTCTTAGCGAATTGCTTTTTAGTGAGGAGAATTAGAATCAAACCTTCAAGCAAAGATAACGCCATAATTGAAAGATAGGCAGCTACAAAAAAACCAAATGGAAACATGGCGATAATTGGACTATTGACATCGAATGTCCAATTGCCCTGTGGAAAAACTAAGCGGTGGAAAAGCTCAAACAGCTTGTTAAAACCAATAGCCAGGAAAAGCCCAACAATACCAAGGCCGACCAATGCAATCCCTGCCCTGTTTGATATGTCCTTTTTGTTACCCCAATGCATAAACCCCATGACAGCTAATCCCGCAAAAATCCAGATACCTGTTATCCAGCCCAAAACTATTTTAACATCATTTAAGTGGGATATTTCCTGTTCAGAAAATCCAGTTGGCAAATCTGATTCCCCCCTAAAAAAGCTCAGCGTTTGGTGAAGCCCATTTTGTTGGTCTCCTTCTTGAAACACCTGGTAGAGAGGCTCAAAATAACCAATTAGGAGAATGTTGGTAAGGAAAAGGAACATCGCCAAAAGTAACCCTAATAATTTCATATTTCCCGGCAAGTTTATTTGACTATAAAATTTTTTCCAATCGATAGTTTTTTAAAGTCCAAGCCTCTTGAAATGCGTAAAGAGGTGATTGGGATCTACGATGTTGTAGCCTGTGGGAGTTGTACCATAGATGTTTTTGGTGATACAAGTTCTGAGCTTATTAAAATTAAAACTAGAAAGTATGAAGAGGACCATATTGCTTACCCGAGTGGTGTAAAAATCCTTCTCAAGGAGCTCACTTTCAAAGTTGGAGGCGGAGGTGTCAATGCCGCTGTTGTTGCCTCGAAGCTTGGGCTCAATGTTGCCTATTTGGGGAACATTGGGCTTGATGCAAATGGGGATTTCGTATTAAGACGTCTTAAGCATAACAAGGTCGAATTTATAGGAACACGAACCAATGAGCAGACGGGCTACTCAATAATACTTGATTCAATTGAGCAGGACAGGACAATTCTAAAATTCTCAGGTGCAAACGACCATCTGGATTTTGATAAGATTGACAAGTCACTTTTACGCACCAAATGGTTTTATATGACATCAATGATAGGCCAATCTTACAACGCTTTAGAAAGATTGGCTAAGTTTGCCCACAAACATAAGATCAAGGTTGCTTTCAACCCCTCAAACTACTTAATCAAGGATAATAAAGCAGCAATAATAAGGATGGTACCAAACACAGATATGTTTATGGTGAATGAGATTGAGGCTTATCTGCTAACAGGTCAAAAGGGCGTTAAGTCACAGCTGGCTGCAATAAAAAAAATGGGTGCAAAGATGGTTCTTATAACAGAAGGTCCAGAGGGTGCTGGTTATACAGATGGTTATAAGTTTTTGTACATTAAGGCGCATAAGGTTAATGTGGTTGAAGTTACGGGCGCTGGCGACACCTTTGGCTCAAGCTTTATTTCTGGCCTGATCATGAAACCTGGCCATGTGAAATATGCCCTTAAGCTCGCCCTGCTAAATGCTGAATCAGTGATAAGAAAGAGGGGGGCCCATTCCGGGCTGCTTTCTTACTCTAAGGCAATGGATATATTCAATACAAGGGTGAATATCCTTTCATTATGATGAGGTGGATGAAGTGAACAAGGCAGAATGCTTTATACTTTGGTTTGACCAGATTGGCTATGAAGATGTTTCTTTGGTTGGTGGAAAAAACGCCTCCCTAGGTGAGATGTATACCCATCTCACTCACCTTGGAGTCAGAATCCCAAATGGCTTTAGCGTAACTGCCCTTGCTTACAGGGATTTCCTCCTGAAAGCTGGGCTGATTGAGCCAATAAAAAAGGAACTCGCTCGGCTACATGTTCGTGATATTTCATCTCTGGAGTCTGTGGGCCATGCTATCCGGGAACACATTCTTAGGGCACAATTCCCTGAGGAGCTTAACGCAGCAATTCTTGATGCATATAGCCACCTCTGCAAACAGTACGGACCAAATGCCGATGTTGCTGTAAGGAGTTCTGCAACAGCCGAGGACTTGCCTGATGCTAGCTTTGCGGGACAGCAGGAGACTTTCCTAAACATAAAAGGCCAGGTTGCACTTCTGGATGCCTGCAGAAAATGCTTTGCATCACTTTTTACAGACCGTGCCATTTCCTATAGGGAAGACAAGGGCTTTGACCACTTCTCTGTTTCCTTGAGCATTGGCGTCCAAAAAATGGTTCGCTCTGACAAGGCTGCTGCAGGGGTTATTTTCACATTAGATACAGATTCTGGTTTTAAGGATGTTGTATACATCACTTCATCCTACGGGCTTGGGGAAAATGTGGTTAAGGGTGCTGTCAACCCGGATCAGTTCTATGTTTTCAAGCCTATGCTTAAGCAGGGCTTTAAGCCAATAATTTCCAGGGAATTGGGCAGCAAAATGATGAAGCTCATTTACGCCAAAGGCGGTTCCAAGACAACCAAAGATGTCCCTACGCCAAAGGAAGACAGGATGAGATTCAGCCTTACTGATGAAGAGATTATCCAGCTGGCAAAATGGGCCTGCATCATAGAGGAGCATTATTCGGGAAAGAAAGGCAAGTACACACCAATGGATATTGAATGGGCCAAGGATGGAACCAGCGAGCAGCTCTTTATTGTCCAGGCACGACCTGAGACAGTGCAATCTAACAGAAACTTCAATGTTATTGAGCGCTATCAGCTGGTTGAAAAAGGCCAAATCCTCGCAAAGGGCCAGGCAGTCGGAGCTAAGATTGGTGTTGGGCCAGCCCATATGATAAAGGATGCCCACAGGATTGGCGAGTTTAAGGAGGGGGAAGTGCTTGTTACTGATATGACAGATCCAGACTGGGAGCCAATAATGAAGATTGCCTCTGCTATTGTAACCAATAGGGGAGGCAGGACTTGTCATGCAGCAATTATTTCGCGCGAGCTCGGAATTCCGTGCGTTGTGGGAACTGCTAAAGGGACAGAGGCAATTGCAGATGACACACAAGTCACAGTTTCCTGCTGTGAAGGGGAATTCGGCTTTGTTTACCAGGGGAAGCTTAAATATAATGTTGATAAAGTTAACATAAAAGAGCTCCCATCCACAAAGACAAAGGTAATGATGAATGTTGGCAATCCTGAGCAGGCATTCATGTTGAGCTTTATGCCAAACGATGGGATAGGGCTTGCCAGGGAGGAATTCATCATTAACGCCCATATTAGAGTTCATCCATTGGCTCTTCTTAATTATGATAAACTGGATGACCCTCTTTTGAGGAAAGAAATCGACCGCATTACACGGGGTTATGTCAACAAAGAACAATTTTTCGTTGACAAGCTTGCCCAGGGTGTGGCAATGATTGCAGCTGCTTTCTATCCAAAAGATGTGATTGTGAGGCTAAGTGATTTCAAAAGCAATGAGTACTCAAACCTCATTGGGGGAAGACAGTTTGAACCAAAAGAGGAGAATCCAATGATTGGCTGGAGGGGCGCCTCAAGGTATTATTCGGAAAAGTACGGGCCTGCGTTTGCGCTTGAATGCCAAGCCCTAAAGATGGTTCGAGAGGTATTTGGGCTTAAAAACCTAAAGGTAATGATTCCATTTTGCCGAACAGTTGAGGAGGGCAAAAAAGTCCTTAACGAGATGTCAAAGAATGGTCTGGTTAGAGGCCAGGATGGGCTAGAGGTCTATGTCATGTGCGAAATCCCCAGCAACGTGATTCTTGGAGAGGAGTTTTGCAAGATATTTGACGGGTTCAGTATCGGGACAAATGACCTGACTCAACTTACCCTGGGGCTCGACCGTGATTCTGAACTTGTTTCAAGCATTTATAATGAGAGGAACCCAGCTGTGAAAAAGCTGGTTGCCGAGATAATAAAAATAGCCAAGGAAAACAAGCGGAAAATCGGGATTTGTGGAGACGCGCCCAGCACATTCGAGGAATTCACCGAATTCCTCGTTAGCGAGGGGATTGATTCCGTTTCCGTGACGCCCGATGCCCTTTTAAAGACGATTTTTGTGGTATCTAAAATGGAAAGGCTTTTAAAGAAGTAAACACCATTTAGATTGGGGGGCTTTAATGATGCAATATAATAGGATTGGTCTTTCAGTTCCTGATAGGGTGGAAGTTAAAAGGCAGACTGACT
>CAIWSB010000024.1 GCA_903915225.1 uncultured Candidatus Woesearchaeota archaeon | reverse complement strand
CTATCAAAACGGCGGCTCAGAGACAAGCTGTTATGACGGCATAGATACTGATTGCAATGGTGCCACTGATTTTTGTGATGGGCGCTATAATATTGGATGCTCACATACTGACGGGCTTGATTCTGCATGTGAAAGCATAATCTGGGGAAAGGTTAAGGGGGTTGATGGATTGCCCATATCGGGAGTGAAGGTGATAAGCCTCACAAATTTCAGGTACAAAAGCTTCTCTCAGGTCATAAACTTCACAACTGTGACCGATGCAAATGGAGATTTCTCGCTCACCGCCTATGGAAACTCCACATATAACATTGTTGCGCAAAAGGCAGGCTATTACATGATTGCCAACATGAGCAAGAAATTAAACCTCGGGCAGGATTGGCAGTTAGACATTATGATGGCAAAGGATATGGAGTGCAGGTATGATTGCACCAAGACATTTGATGGCTTGTGCCATGCCGAATGCAACGGGATAAACGGCTGCAATTTCTTTGATTACATAGCCAAGGCAGCATGCAACCTCAACCCAAAACATGCAATGGTGGATTATGAGGGTGCAACAGTTGAGGCAATTGAGTGCTGCACTGGGAGCCCCAAAACAAAGCCAGCGGTCCTAATGCCACAGGTTAATGTCAAAAATGCCACATTTGTGCAGCGCCTCACCAAACCTGTGCTATTCCGGGGCAAACTCTCACAAATGATAATTGTGACTTACAATTAGGATAAGCTTTAAAAATCCTCTTCGGATTTCTTATACCTATGGAACGTCTCAGGCAGCTTATTGTGAGCGTTGTAGGGCACGTGGACCATGGCAAGTCCAGCCTGCTGGATAAGATTAGAGGGAGCTGCATTGTTGATACTGAGGCCGGGAAGATTACACAGGCCATTGGGGCATCACTCGTGCCAGAGCAGACAATTAACTCTATTTGCGGTGAACAACTGGGCGGCAAGATGAAGATACCTGGGCTGTTGTTCATTGACACCCCCGGGCATGCAGCCTTCACCTCGCTAAGAAAGCGCGGGGGAGCGCTTGCTGATATGGCTGTGCTGGTTGTGGACATAAATGAGGGCTTCAAGCCCCAAACTATTGAGGCCCTGGAGATACTCAAGCAGGGCAAAGTTCCGTTCTTGGTTGCAGCAAACAAGGTTGACCTGGTGCCTGGCTGGAACAATGAGAGCAAAGGTGTTATTCAGAACCAATCTTCAAATGCCCTGCAGCTATTTGACCAGAAGATGTACCTTCTCGTTGGAAGCCTGTTTGAGCAGGGTTTCCAGTCAGAACGATTTGACCGCCTGACTGATTTCACAAAGCAGGTTGCCATTGTCCCTGTTTCTGCAATCACTGGGCAAGGTCTGTCTGAGCTGCTCATGACACTCGTAGGTCTCGCACAGAAATTCCTTACAGCCAGGCTTACGACAGAGGACTCTTCTATTGCTCGCGGAACAATACTTGAGATTAAGGAAATAACTGGCCTAGGGATTGTGCTGGATTCAATAATCTATAACGGTTCTATCCATAAGGGGGATATCCTGCTGGTTGGAACAGTAAATGGGGTTGCCCAATCCAAGGTGAAGGCCCTGCTGGAGCCAACGGCCCTGTGCGAGATTAGGGATAAGAAAACCGGGTTTGAGAATGTTGAGGAGGCGCACGCAGCCGCAGCTGTGAGGATTGTTGCACCAAACATGGAATGCGCTGTTGCAGGCATGCCCCTGATTGGCCTTTCCGAGGCGAGCCAGGTTGAGGATGCCAAGGCAGAGGTTGAGGCGCTTATAAAGAAGGTAATGCTGGACGTTGAGGGTACTGGTGTTGTTGTGCGCGCAGACAGCCTTGGCTCGCTGGAGGCGCTCCTGATAATGCTCCATGAGAAGAAGATTTCAGTGAAGAGTGCATCAATAGGTAACATTTCCAAAAGGGATTTGTGCGAAGCCGAGTCCAACCTTGAATCAGACCCACTGGCAGCTGTTGTGCTGGGATTCAATGTGAAAATTACGAAGGAAGCAGAGCCATTATTGGAGAATAGCGAAGTCAGAGTTGTGCTTGGAGATATTATTTACGGCCTCATTGACCAATATGAGAAGTGGCTTGGAGAGAGAAAGCGCCAGCTCCAGCAGAAGGAGTTGGAGAAGCTAGTACAACCATGCAGCGCGAGAATACTGCCGGGCTATGTATTTAGGGAATCCAACCCTGCAATTTTCGGGGTTGAGGTTGTTGCCGGGCTCCTCAAGCTGGATATGCCAATCATGTCAAAAGATGGAAAGCACCTTTCAGAGATAAAAAGCATCCAGGAGAACCAGGACAACCTCAAGGAGGCTGCGAAAAACAAGCAGGTTGCAGTATCCGTGCCAAAGGTTATGATTGGGAGACAGCTCAATGAAGGGGATATAATCTACTCTGCGATTCCGGAGGAGGATTTCAAGAAATTCAAGGAGCTCAAGCACCTCCTTACACATGAGCAGAAGCAGCTCCTCAAGGAGATTGCAGAAATCATGAGAAAAGTGGGCGTATTCTGGGGTGTCTAGATGCAGGAGTGGCTGAACTCAAAGGCAGTAAAGGACCTTATGGGGCTCTGCAAAAAGCAATGGGATTGCATGCCTAAACTGGACTATCGCTTTCTCAAGGGCAAGGAAGATAGTATATATATTGTGGGTGACGAGGCAGCGCGTTTTGACAACACAAGGCTAAGAGTTAATTCACTAGGGCTTTACTTTGGCAGGCTTACGCACGGCGAGATTCGGCTGAGCGTTGAGGGCTCCCAGATAATAGGGCCATTGGCAAAGAAAAATGTAATTGAGCTTGATGACGCGCAATTCGAGGCCTGGCTCCGAGGGCTTGACCTGGAGCTTACTGGCAGCACGGGGGCTTTTCTGATTATCAAGCATGGCGGTGATTACTTCGGCTGCGGGCGCCACACAGAGGGCAAACTACTCAATTTAATTCCAAAAGAAAGAAGAATTAGGGCTATGGATTAGCCTATTTGTTTAGAATATCCTCAATTGGCTTCTTTTCCTTCTTCTTGGCCTCTTTGGCAATCTTCTCGAGGTCAACGCCCAGGTTCTTGAGCTCGTTCAGGTGCATCTGCATCAGCTGCTCTACGACGCCGAGAATCCTCATCATCTCCTGCCTCTCCTTGGCCAGGGTGCTGAGGCTGCCCTTGTGGAAGCCAATCTGTTCTTCTTTGCTCATCTGCGGTCCGTCTTCTTCTTTCGCCATGAAAATCACCTTTTTATCTTGTGGTTTGAACAAGCCCCATGGAACTTATAAATGTATTGGTGGGGGAGTCTCAAGTGCAATTTGGCGCAGATGGCAGCAACAATAATGGCGGCTGTCGCTCGGTGTTCCACCGAGCTTTACTCATTGAGCAGGCCCGGGTGGTGAATATCTGTTATCAAGAAAATCAATCTTCAGGACTTACCGATTAATGGGGGTTCGGCCTTCCTATCTTCTGCAGCCATTGATTGAAGAATACCATCCGCCTCTCGGCGTAGAGAGCATCTCTTTGCTGTATGTATGCCCTGTATGATGCCTCAACCGCTTCTTGTATATCCTGTAGTGAATTTGAATAATCTCTTTGCCATTCTCGTTTCTTCTCCCTCCATTCCTGAGGCACGTGCTCCTCAAGCATGTGGACAAGCCTTTTCGGTCCTACCCTTTTGCCTTCCTGGTAGACGCGATACGTTGGGAAGTAACACCCCATGTACTCTTTCACAGAGATGTCTAGTTTTACCTCCCCCATAATCTTACACAATGTGCCTTGGGCCTCTTCCGGAGATGTATCCTCAATTGGTTTCCCTCCGTAGGCCTCCACTGCAATGTCAACCAGGTCGTCAGCATAGTTCCGCCTATCTTTCCTTGCAGAAAAAAGACAACCCACCCCTGCCAATGCTATTGCACCTCCTAAAACACAGCCAAAGTCTTTCAAAAAACCTACCAATGTGAGATCA
Organism: uncultured Candidatus Woesearchaeota archaeon; assembly: GCA_903915225.1. Taxonomy (GTDB): domain Archaea; phylum Nanobdellota; class Nanobdellia; order Woesearchaeales; family B29-G15; genus B29-G15. The sequence continues at coordinate 8,447 of CAIWSB010000024.1, read as the reverse complement.
TATCCGTTCATTTGTATAACTTTTGTTACCATAAAGTGGTAAACATAGGCTTATTTATGTAGATATGTCGTCTAAAACTGCCGACAAAACCAAAGCTATTTATACTCGGAGGGATCTTTGTAGGAGCATGGAGGCAAAAGACTCTCTTCGCCAACTGGGGCTTTCAGAGAATGAAATTAGTGTTTACTCGGCATTGCTGAAGCTTGGGGAGTCCAAGGTTCAAGCAATCTCCAAGTATTCAGGGCTCCCTAGGACCACGGCCTATTACATCCTGGATTCCCTTGTGCAGAAGGGGATAGTAAGCTCCACCTCCAAGGAGTCCACAAAGTGGTTCCAGGGAGTTCCCCCAAGGCAGCTGTTGCGCCAACTGGACGAGAAGAGGGAAGCCCTAAAGGAGGCTCTCCCTGAAATATCCAAGTGGGTTGGTGTAATGCGGGAGAAACCCCAGATGGAGCTCTATGAGGGGGTGAGCAGCATCATGAACATCTTTGAGGATATGCTCCAGAGCAGTACAATTATAATGGGGTATGGGAGCTCCGAGCCACTCTACAAGGTGCTGGGGCACCGCTTCGTAAGCTACGTAATGAAGAGGGTTGAGAGGAAAATCCCCACAAGGATACTATGCACCAAGATGGAAAAGCCTGAGGGTGCAAAATACCTCGAATATGCAATCCTCCCCCCAAGCTATGACATCCCCAGCATCCTTTACATATATAGCAATAATGTGGCCATTATCTCCTTGGAAACTGAGCCGTACTATGCAATTCTCATCAAGGACAAGAATTTCTTCAGGGCTCAGGAGACTCTGTTCAATATCCTTTGGGACAAGTTCAAGAAGAAATAACAAGTATTCAGAAATAAGTTAAGGGGATTAAGCCTGCAAGGGTAAATTCTTGGTGGTGTTTAACAAATATTCCCACGTCAATTTAGGCCTTGTTAGTCTCTTGCAGGTGTCAGCGCAAGTATTTATTGTTTAACCTACTTGGAAGCACCATGAGAAAGGACCTTATCGAAAGGCTAAACGAAGACAGCTTTCCATGTGGATTTGAGGGACCAATTAGTGTCGGCAAGACCTCTGTGACAAAAAGGCTTTGCAAGGATTTTGATGTTTTTCGGGTGATGGAAGATGCCGATCATCCGCTGCTCGCAGTATTCTACAAGGCTGCAGATGAGGCAGATTTGTGGCTGGCAGAAAAGGGTGTGGAGCTAGATTTTGAGCAGGTTGAGAGGGAACTTGATAAGGTTTATGCTTACTTTGTCACGAAAGAGATAGACGAGCTTCCGGAGAAGGAGATTGTGATCCCCTGGAGTGTTAGGCAGCACTTCCTGGCAATCCAGGACGCCACCTTTGAATATAGGCCAAGGGACTTGAGAAATGCGTTCCGTGAGCACGGGAATAGATTTATTGCTGACAGAACCCCGCCGGGGGATTTTGTCTACTGCACTGCGATGTGGCTTCACAACAAGGTTACAACAGAGGAGTATCTGAAGATGATTACGAGGCTTGAGGATGTCGTTGGTGAGCTCAAACGTGATGGCATGATGTTCAAGAGGGTTTTTGAGCTGACCTGTTCTCCGGAGAAAGCATATGAGAGGAAGTTCGGCAGAGGCAGGGCTTCAGAGGCCACTATCCCTTTTGACTACTTCAGGCTCCTTGACCGGATACACAGGAGAGCATTTGTTCCCTGGATGAGGGTCTTAGGCTATGATGTTGTGGAGTTCAACTGGGAGCAGGACAGGCTAGTCACCCAAATCCAGGGCCATCCAGAATCCTCGGTTCTTGTGGAAAGCCCCCCGGAGATTCTAGCTTATCTTTGCCGGAAATAAGCGCCTGCTCATCCGAGCAGGCCCGAGTGGTGGATTTCTGTTATCCTGCATGTTTATTTTTTCCAGTTAGCTTTTTAAGCAACTGGCAACTCCCCAATTTTATGTTCGAAGAGGGATTCTCAAAATACCGCCGTGCTCTCGTCCTGGGCACAGGTGGGGGAAATGACATAGTCAGCGCCATAATCCCGGCGCTTCAGCTTCAGAAGCTTGGGATAGAAACAGATATTGCGGGAATCCTAAGCCCTGGCGCAGTCCACACATTTGATAAAGCGGCCGAGAAGGTAGTGAACAGGATTGACGGCCGCGTCCGAAGATATATCCCCGGAACCAAAAGCATAGAAATCTCTTTCATGGATGCTTTGCTCCCGGGAATTGCAAAGAAACTCAAGATTCCGATTCCTAATTTTTATGATATTTCCATAAGATATGGCACACAAAGCCTGATTGATGGAGTGAATGCACTGGCTGCCGAGCGCGGGTATGACCTTGTTGTTGCAGTGGATGTCGGAGGAGACATCCTTGCCCGCGGGCCGCAGGATGAGCATGTGAAATCCCCATTAATGGACCTCTCCACCCTCTATCTGCTGAGGAATCTGAGAGTGGACAGCTTCCTGGTGGAATTCGGGCTGGGTACAGACGGTGAGCTTAGGCCGGGCGGGATCGAAGAAATACTTGCAGAGCTTAAGGAAAGCGGAATAATATTGCAGGAGTCCACCCTAAATCCAAGTGATTCCGAAGTAAATGTGTTCCGGGATGTCTTTTCCAGGGTGAGAAAGGTGCGTCCGGGTCATACTGCTGTAATGACACTGGAAACATTGGATACTCCGCATCCAGATAAGGATATTGTCAAACAATACAAAAGCAAATACCACCTCGGAAAGAGGACATGGGAAGTCCCTTATGAGGTGACATTGCCACACCAATATTTCGGCAAGGTGTTTTTAATGAAGGGAAATAGCCTGGCATTTGCAAGGCTGGAGACTGCATTCTCATATGGCAACCCTCTCGAGCAGTTTGTAAATATCAAGAGAATGGCTCCAACCTGGAAAACCGAGCTTGACCTGCTTTATTTGTGGAGTGAAGATACCTGGAAAAATCCATCGAGCCAGGGGCAGCTCATGCTGCTGCTTGTGCCTTCGCTACAAGTGCCTGAGCACGCCAGGAAGGAGATACTCGCAGAGGGGTTTAGCATGCTAAAAACAGGCATGGTGGATGTTGCCCTGGTACTGGATAAGGACAGGAAGAATCTACCGGATGGGCTTTACTCTGTTGATGCGGGGCCATTTGCTGTTGTGAACCACAAGCGGACTTATTTTGTGGAACAAACCGCTCAGGAGGTTGCCAGGTATTGCAAGTGATTCTGTACGATAAATCCCTTAAAAACCACGATTCTCAACAAGTTTTATTAAATCCTCCCATTTCTCCCACAATTAATGATACTGGGGAAGATAGCAGGCAAGCACACTACCACCCATTTTAGTTTTCTAGTTGAGGGTGATGCCAAGAAGTTCGAGTATATCCAGGTTTATCATCAGAGTTATGGTTATGTACTGTGCCAGATAGTTGAGCTTGAGCGTGATGACAAGAAGGTTGTTGCATACTGCAACGTGCTGGGATTCAAGGACAAGGACGGGCACCTTAAGTCAATACGCGAGCCCTTCCTATCAGGCACTGAGGTTCTTCGGGCAGAGGACAGCTTCATCAAGGATACTGTGATGCTCACAAAAGGGGATGAGGGGGCGTTTATCGGACATCTCGAAGGAAAGAGCATCCAGGTGAAGCTGGAGCTGCAAAAGCTTCTCACAAAGCATGTGGCTGTGCTGGCCAAGACCGGTGCTGGCAAGAGTTATACTGCCGCTGTACTAATTGAAGAGATAATTGAAAGGGGAATTCCCTTGTTGGTGGTTGACCCTCACGGGGAGTATGTAACACTAAAGGAACCAAACACCAACACTATAGAACTGGAACGCATGTCTGAGTTTGGCATAAAGCCAAAGGGTTTCCTGAAAAAGATTGAGGAGTATGGAAACCCTTCAATTAATCCAAATGTAAAGCCGTTGAGAATTTCAAGAAAGCTGGCCACGCGCGAGCTTCTGCACCTACTCCCCGCAAAACTCACGGGAACGCAGAAAGGGCTCGTCTACTCGGCGCTGGAGAACGTGGGGGATGTTGACTTTGAAGATTTGCTGCTGGAGATTGAGAGGGATGAGAGTGCCTCAAAATTCCCTGTTGTTAATGTTATTAAGTACCTAATGAACCTGGAGGTTTTTTCAAGCGACCCAACACCGCTTGCAGACCTGGTGAGGCCTGGAAAATGCGCAATCTTAAACCTCAAGGGCTTCTCAACTGAGCTTCAGGAAATAATTGTTTACAAGCTGCTAACGGATTTGTTTGAGAAGAGAAAGCTAGGGCAGGTGCCGCCTTTCTTCCTGGTTGTTGAGGAAGCCCATAACTTCTGCCCCGAGAGGAATTTTGCAGAAGCCAAGAGCTCCGAGATCATCCGCACAATAGCATCAGAAGGCAGAAAGTTCGGGCTTGGGCTTTGCGTTATTTCCCAGCGCCCGGCCAGGATAGACAACAACGTGCTGAGCCAGTGCAATACCCAGATAATAATGAAAGTGACAAACCCGAATGACATTCGTGCAATTGCCAAGTCCGTGGAGGGTATCACTAAAGAATCTGAGGAGGAAATCAAAAACCTCCCCATTGGCACAGCAATGGTAACAGGCGTAGTTGATACTCCACTTTTTGTAAACGTACGCCCAAGAATGAGCCACCATGGCGGTTCCACTGTTGGTATGTTTGAAGAGCTTGAGCAGGCCAAGAAATTCAGCGACAACAGGACAGAGTACAGCGATGAGAGCGTGCTGCCGATAATCAAGCCGAAGCTCACCAAGAAGGATATCAAACTCATGTCTGAGAAGCCAATTGAGACAATTGAGACACAGCTTATCCCTTGTGCCATGGCCTTCTGCAAAGGCAAGACGGATTTTAGGCTGGTGATGGAGCTGGTGAATGGCAATATTGTGACAAATATTGATGCGGAGGAGACAGCAGCGCTCCCTGACCTGTCAAAGCTCACAATAAATGAGCTCAAGGTGCTCAAGGAGTGCTATCACCTAAAGGAGTTTACCCCCGAGGATATTAAAGAGCCATCCCTGGTTAGGGTTGAGGCATATGTGCAGCTGCTGGCATCGAAAGGTTATCTTATCACCAAAGGGAGCAGATATGCGCTTAACCCCGGAATAATTCTTAATGATTTGAGTAATTATGCAAACTATGATTCAATCTCCCTTGTAAAGATGAGCTTTGATACCAAGCTTAAGCCCAGGCTTTCACTTGACGCAGCGCGGGAGAAGCTTTCGAACTTCGTAAAAGTTGAGGAGATGAGGGAATGCTACCTGGTCCACTTCAAGGTCACCCAGAAAATAGTCTAAAAGGGATTTACGGAATAACTACCGTGTACAATGAAGAGGCAACTCTCCCAGGTGTGCTCAAGAGTGTCATCGGCTGGTGGGCTGGCGGCGTTTATGGCAAGAACTTACTTCGCTGGATTTTTGTTGATGACGGGAGCACAGACAACTCGCTAAAGATATTGCGAGAGTTTGCTGCCCAATATCCGGTTATCCATTGCATAAAACTCCAGGAGAACAAGGGCAAGGGCTGGGCTTACCATGAGGCTGCCCAATGGATAATCTCAAATGATGCAAGCATAGATGAAAAAATCATATTCCAAATGGACTCTGACCTCATGGGTGTACGTGCGGTTGACATTGATGGGCTTCTGACTTCACTGATCCAAGAGCAGCATATTGGGCTTTACAAAGGCACGAGAGTTGCTTCTCTTGCCCTTGTGCCTTCGCCCCACAAGGAGGGCCTAAGAAAATGGGCTCGGGAGAGGCTTGGGGCATTTACTGCCCGCGGGAGGATGGCCATAACAGGCCAGCGCGCCTATTATGGCTCAACATTGGTTGAGGTTACACCCCATATAGAAGAGGAAACCAGGTTTGGGCTGGAGGCAATGCTGAATGTGGAGATAGTTGAGCGCTCAAAGAAGATTCAAAAGCATTACAACCTCACTGAAAGGCAGCGGCGAGGGCTTGTTTCATTGGTGAGGTGGCGCCACATAACCCATGTTCCATATAAAGAGAAGATGGCACTCAACAATGGGGCTGATAACCGCGCGCGGGCCTGGATAAAGGCCGTGCCCCACTATGTGCGAATGGGCTATGACACAGTTGCAGGTGCAGTAAGGGGGACTTTGGCTATTAGGACAAAATGGCGGGCAAAGAGAAACCCACCGTCACAGAATCCGCCTTAGCATTTCTGGGGTAACATCATTAAGGCTCTGGACAATAAGATTAGCCTCCTTAAGCTGTTTTTCTGGGAACGAATTTGCCACAGCAAGGCATCCCATCCCAGCTGCCCTGGCTGATTTAACACCATGGACCGAGTCCTCAACTGCCACACATTCTGCAGGGTCAAGGCCAAGCCCCCTGGCAGTCAGCAGATAAATCTCGGGGTTTGGCTTTGAGTCTCGGACATGCTCCCCGGTAACCACCAGCTTGAAATAATGGCTAAGCCCAGACTCTGCAAGGTTGAATGCTACCTTCTTCTTTGAGCCGGATGAAGCAACTGCAATTCTTATTCCCTCTTTTATGAGGCTGTTCAGTAGCTTTACAACACCTGGGAAAGGCTTAATCTTTCCGTGCGCCAATTCACAATATTTCTGCTGCTTAAGCTTTTCATACTCAGCATACTCTATTTTCGTGCCATATGTTTTATTGATAGTATCGATATAGAATTTCACCGAGGTGCCTATGAAGTTGCCCTTGTCAAAGACCTCTGGCTTGAGCCCAAAACATGGCAGGATAGCCTTGTTGGCTGCAACGGAGTAAGGCTCTGAATCAATGAGCACACCATCCATGTCAAAGATAACTGCCTGGAGCATAAACAAGCTGGCGAAGCACAACTTTATAAAGTTTTTTGGGTTTTCATGTGGCATGAAAATCCCCGCGCCGATTGTTGCCGAGCTGGAGAAAAAGCAGTACTTCCTCCACGGCCATTCGGCTGTGCAGATTTGCGGCTGGAACAAGAAGGTGCTGCAGGGAAAGAGCCCGTGCTACAAGCAGGTATTCTACGGCATCCACACGCATCGATGCATGGAGTTTAGCCCAGCAGCAATCTGGTGCTCAAATAGGTGTGTTTACTGCTGGCGCCCTATAGAGTTAATGGGGCCAGGGGAGTTCAAGCAGGGCGAAGCCGAGCTTCCTGAAAAGCTGGTGCCCGGGCTTATTGAGGAGCGTAGGAAACTCCTAAGCGGATTCGGTGGCAGAACCGGTGTGAATCTAAAGCTTTGGCGGGAGTCAATGATACCAGATCACTTCGCAATCTCCCTCTCTGGAGAGCCAACTGTGTATCCATTAATGCCTGAGTTGATTCGTTATCTTAGGGATGTTCAGCGGGCAAGGAGCATTTTTTTGGTGACAAACGGGACCTATCCGGAGGCAATTGCTCGGCTGGTTTCTGAGAAAGCGCTTCCGCACCAGTTGTACATTTCCCTTGTGGCTGCAACAGAACCCCTCTACAAAAAGATTGTTAGGCCAAGGCAGAGGGATGCATGGGAGCGTTTCAACAGATCTGCGGGAATGCTCCGGTACGCAGGGACAAGGAGTGTTGTGAGGCTCACAGTCATAAAAGGAATGAATGACAGTGCTCTTAGTGATTTTGGCAGCTTTATTGAAAAAACAGGGGCGGATTTCGTTGAGGTAAAGGCCTACATGTACCTTGGTTACTCTAGGGATAGACTCAAGATCGAAAATATGCCCCTCCATGCTGATATCGTGGCTTTCTCAGAGAAGTTGAATGAACTGCTGCCCAGCTATGAGTATTTGGATGAGCACAAGCCCTCAAGGATTGTTTTGCTTAGAAATAAGAAAACAAAAAAAGAAAGGTTCATTCCCACTTGAGGAATCCGATTAAGGCCCCAATGAAGGCAAAGAAACCGCTTGCCAGCAGCCCGAAATCTATCACCCAAGTGTACCACGAGCCCGTGTTCTTCAGCAGAGTCAAAGCAACCAGGCCAAAGGATGCGGAAAACACTGCCCAAACCCCTGCCTTTTGAATCCACTGGCAGGCTGTCTTTGACACACCCGCTTCCAGCAGCAATGGTATCAGCAGCAGCCATCCCACGGCAATAATGAGCCCGCCAAGGAAGCCTGTTGTTTCGACACCTGCCCATTTTAGCACGGCATACACCAAGAACCAAACCAGAATGGGTATGCTCCCTTTCCAGCTTACTGTCATGCCTATCACCTTTGCGTTTTTTTACTAAAAACGGGCTCTGACGTATTTAAATTTTGCTGTGGATGCTGTTGTGTAAATTTAGACAGTCTTTTGGATAAGGTTATGAATAAGGCATTTAAGTTGATTATATCCCCACCAAGTCAAGAGAATGATGATTATATCCAATAATGTAATTTAAAGTTTATTGTTTAAATTATTCAGATAATCATTTACCACTTTGATGAATATTTTTGGTTTTGCCAAATGAACGTCATGCATTGCCTTTACTTTTACATATTTTATATTTTTTACAATTGAACGGATTTTATTAGCAT
>CAIWSB010000023.1 GCA_903915225.1 uncultured Candidatus Woesearchaeota archaeon | reverse complement strand
TGTGTGCCCGTCAGGGAGCATTAAGAGGGTTTCGTATGCCATGCAAGAATATTGGTTTATGGGATTATTAAATATGTTCGTAATCCAAAATAGAAATTATTTTGGAACAATAATATAAATTGGGTGAAAGAAAATCTTAGCTCCATCCTCATATCTTTGGAGGTTTTGCCATTGCCCAATAGGGTTATCAGATGCTTTGAAGCGTAATAACAATAGCGAGCAGCAACAATGGCGCCGATGAGCCTGGGGACGGCCCCTACGGGGTGGCGAATAGGGCATTTGCCGCAGCAAATGACCGTAGGCCGCCAAGGTTGTTGCTGCCTTGATGAAAATAATCAATATTTTGTTCTTCACAAGAAAGATTTAATAACTTCACCTGAGGAGGATCTGCTATGCGCCTAGCACTCAGATTAATTTATGTGGTTGCCTTAGTTCTCATTGTTCTTGGCTTGCAGGGGTGTGAGGTTGATAATGCTGCTGATGAAGAGACATCCATCCTTACAACAACTTACTCCACTACCACAACAATTGAACCCACAACCCCCCAATTGAATTATTCGCTGGAGGAGAGGACAATAAAACTGGATTTGGGCTCAGCCGAGATAAGGAAATACAAGTGGGAGTTCAAGGAGAAGGTTTACACCATGAAGCTCGCCTTCTACTCTGGGTCTTATGACATCTACAAGGGAAGGACCAGGGCAAGGAACTACGATCTTTTTGCATCTGACCCTTATGATGACATTTACATCAAGGAAATCGCCAGGCAGTTAAGTGAGCTGGGCACATCTCTTGACGATTGGGACATACCACCGCTCGCAATCTCATTCATCCAGTCATTGCCTTACACCTCCGACCTTATCACAACAGGCTTTGATGAATACCCTCGCTTTCCATTTGAGACTCTCTATGATGATGGGGGGGACTGCGAGGACACATCGATTCTTGCAGCTGCAATACTTGAGGAAATGGGCTACGGGGTTGTTCTGGTCGAACTGCCCGGGCACATGGCTGTTGGCGTAGAGTGCGATAAATCAGTTGAGGGAAGCAGGTATGAGTTCCAGGGGAAAGATTATTGCTATCTTGAGACAACCTCTGAGGGTTGGGCGCTTGGGCAAATCCCTGACGAGTTCAAAGGCGTCTCAGCAGAAATCCTTTCGGTCCAGGCCCGGCCGTACCTAGAGACTGATTTCAACGCAAGCTATTCCTATGATTCCACTGACACATATGTTGGGATTAACGCAACCCTACAGAATTTGGGGACAGAGGCTGCAAAGTGCCTCAGGATTTACGCTGGCCTGGAGGCTTCTGAGCCAGGCAAGGTTTGGGACCAGATAATGGGGGATAACTTCACATTTCCTTCTGAGACAACTGCCAGGATAAAGGTGAAAAACCTCCACGCGCCGTCAGGGCAGCCTTTTCGCATCATAGTCCGGGCAATTGGGGACAACATTGTCTCTGAGCCTGCTTACAGCGATTGGATTACTTGGACGTTTGGTTCTCCCCAATAAGGGTTATAAATTTGCTTTCATTACCCTTCTCTATGGAGCCGATTTTACAGAGCGGTGAGACGCTGATTGCCAGGGTAGATGCGGCTCCAAACGGACAGTGGCGAGAGACATGGTTAACAAACAAGGGGATTCATCAGGGAAAAACAGGGGATTTAAGTTTTGTCCCATTCACAGACATATCCGCGATCCATTATGAATATGAGATTAACAAGCAAGAGCAAGTGAAATTTCTCAGAGATGCCGAAGTAGTTGCAGATCTCCGCTTGAACCAGTATACGGCAGAGAAAATAAGGGATGTGACGGCAAGGGAGAGGATTCGTTCCTGGCCTCATAAGACGCCTTCAAGGAGAATTGATGAAAGCGAGCTTCAGAGAATTGTGCAAAACAACACGTTAAGCCTCACCAAAGGGCTTTTTAGGCAGAAGAGAGTAAATAAATTCGCTTCACAAGGCAAGAAATCTTTGGAGACCTTAATAGGTGAACCGCTAAGGCAGGCATTCAACGTGAAGATTTCCTACAAGGGGTATTATAAATGGGATCCCACTTTTTACTCCTTTAATTGGATAATCCAGATTCAGGAAGACAAGGGTAAACTGCAGGCTGTGGCTGTTTTACGCAGGGATATTGTTTTTAGTTATTACTCTATTACGTTTCGCTTGGTAACAAATTATGACGCTGATTCCCCAAATAGGAACATAATTGAATTTAGATATTATATAGAGCCCGTATCCTCCTCCCGCTTGGTTTATACCCCTTACAGCACGAAGCTATTCTGCCCCCCTATTAGTGGGACACTTACCTTAAACCCGAAATGAAGAGGCCCAATAAGGGTTATAAATTTGCTTTCATTACCTTTCTCTATGGAGCCCATTTTACAGAGCGGTGAGACGCTGATTGCCAGGGTAGATGCAGCTCCTGATGGACAGTGGCCAGAGACATGGTTAACAAACAAGGGAATCCATCTGAGAGAGACAGTTGGAAGGTTTGTGCCATTCACAGACATATCCGCTATCCATTATGAATATCAGATTAATAGGCAAGAGCAAGTGAAATTTCTCAGAGACAGCGAAGTGGTTGCAGATATCCGCCTGAACCAGTATACGGCAGAGAAAATAAGGGATATAGTGGCAAGGGAGAGGATTCGTTCCTGGCCTCATAAGACGCCTTCAAGGAAAATTGATGAGAATCAAATTCAGTGGATTGCGCAAAACAACACGTTAAGCCTCACCAGAGGGCTTTTTGGGCAGAAGACAGAAAAAAGATTCGCCACACAAGCCAAGAAGTCATTGGAGGAGTTAATAGGCGAGCCGCTAAGGCATGCATTCGATGCAGTAATTTCCCGCAGAGGGTATTATGAGGTAACTCCAACATTTTCCTCTTTTAATTGGATAATCCAGATTAAGGAAGGCAGGGATAAATTTCAGGCTGTTGCGGTTTTACGCAGGGATATTGTTTTTAGTTATTACTCTATTACGTTTCGTTTGAGATGTGATCACACTTCACCCAGTTCCAGCGGAATGGGATCTTTTAGGCATACATCATCACCATCCTGCAGTTCCTCAATAGGAATTTATAGGGATACAATATCCTCCTCCCGCTTGGTCTATACCCCTTACAGCACGAAGCTATTCTGCCCCCCTGTTAGTTGGACACTTACATTAAACCCGAAGTGAAGAGGGAATAGAATTTGGCGGCTTCTGAGGATTTTCAGAATGCTACGCACTCCCGGGGGCAGCAAAAAACGTGTGGACTTGTTATCTGTTTGGGAGGGATTGGAGATGGGGGCGGGAGGGCTGCTTCTAGGAGATTCCAGGATAAATCTCAGGCCCGGTAAACATCCACCTTGCCTTCAGAGCAGTCCAGGAAGACCAGTCTCCCTCGCTCGCTCAGGCAGAGATCCTCGCCGATTATCGGGATGCCGTAAGAATTAAGTTTTGCGCGGACAATCTTGGACTTCCTGTCCCTGTCTCTTCCTTCCTCCCCTTCCCCGGATAAGGTTGCCTCCAGTTTTCTGCAGTCTCTTGATAGCTGCTTTAGCAAAGTGTCAATAACATTCTCTGGCTGCATTTCCTCTGGG